>NZ_MNQY01000108.1:0-19173 GCF_001915675.1 Parabacteroides sp. merdae-related_45_40
CCGATGCAAAACCTCTCAAATATATTCCCCAATACCTGGTCTGTAGTGACTTCTCCGACGATATCTGAGAGGTGGAAGATACATTCTCTTAAGTCTTGGGAGATGAAATCTCCGGAAAGATTGGCGGATAAACCTTCCTGGACACGGTGGATGGATTCGAGGGCGTGGGTTAGGGCTTCGTAATGACGGATATTAGTGACGATGACGTCGTTTGAGGACAAAGAGGGAATATGAGCAGCTTGGATCAGAAGATCCTGCAACTTGTCGATATGCTCTCTTTTCTTAGCCGAGATGAAGATCGATTGCACGTTTTCGGGAAGGTCGGTCGGTTTAAACTGGCGATCGGTGAGCAGGTCGGCTTTGTTGAAAACGAGGATCAGCTGTTTACCTTCCGAGCGAGGTAGTATCTTTTCGGATAATTGGGCGATCTGCAAAGAAGCATCGGCTGCATCTATCATCCAAAGGACAATGTCTGCTTGGTCAAGCTTCTGGAAAGTCCGTTCGATACCGATACTTTCGATCGCATCGTGCGTTTCGCGGATGCCGGCGGTGTCGATGAAACGGAAAGTGATCCCTCCGATGTTGATCGTGTCTTCGATGACGTCACGGGTTGTACCGTGGATGTCGCTGACAATCGCTTTGTCTTCATTCAGCAGGACGTTCAGTAGAGTCGATTTTCCGGCATTTGTCTCACCTATGATCGCTACAGGAATGCCATTCTTGATCGCGTTTCCTACACTGAAAGAGTTGGCCAGACGCGATATGACTGTTTCGATATGGGCCGCCAATGTGCTGAGTTCGCTACGGTCGGCGAACTCCAACTCCTCGTGGTCGCTGAAATCCAGTTCCAGTTCCATCAAAGAAGTGATATGCAAAAGTTGTTCGCGCAAGTTCTTTAATTCATGGCTGAAACCACCGCGCATCTGGTTTAATGCCAAGCGGTGTTGACCGGCTGAGGTCGAGGCGATCAAGTCAGCGACCGCCTCGGCTTGGCTCAGGTCCATCTTGCCGTTCATGAAAGCACGTTGCGTATATTCGCCGGGGAGGGCGGAGCGGCAACCTCTTTCAATCAAAAGTTGCATGATTTGTTGCTGGATGTAGACGGAACCGTGGCAGGTAATTTCTACCGTGTCTTCGCCGGTAAAAGAATGAGGTGCGCGGAAAAGGGCGATCAGCACCTCGTCTATGAGCTCTTCACCACGCCTGATACTACCGTAACGCAGTGTATAGGCTTTCTGTGACAGCAGGCCTTTTCCTGCTGTACGCGGTACGAATATCGTGTTGCAGATTGCGATTGCTTCCGGTCCGGAGATGCGGATGACGGCAATCCCCCCGGCTCCGGGGGCAGTTGATACGGCGCAGATAGTATCTTCCATTAGTCTATACAGTTATTAATTCATATTTCTGTGTTCCAAGACCAATCTTTTCAGCATGTTCCAGTCCTGCTTGCCAGTTCGTGTCGGGGTGCATGAGGTGGAATTTGTCGCAACCTTCCAGATGTTCGTGATGCGGAGCGTCTGAAAGGCGGTTACCAGTCTCCAGGATCGGGGCCTTGATCACCATATCGGCACAAGCCTTGTCTAATGCGACCGGATCAAAAGAAGCGGCGATGCCCAGATCTGGCACAATTGCTGCATCATTGTGGTTCCAACAATCACATTCAGGTGAGACATTCATGATAAAGCTGATGTGGAAATTCGGCTTGCCGGACAAGACAGCTTTGGTATATTCGGCGATCTTGTAGTTTAAACGTTCAGACGTGTCGCCTTCACCTATGACGGCTCCGTCGTATTGGCAAAGAGCTACGCACTGGCCACAACCGACACATTTTCCGTAGTCGATTTCTGCTTTATGGAAAGCATTCAAATGAATGGCATCGTGGCGGCAATGCTTGACGCATATATTGCAACCCTTGCAACTTTCGATGTCGATTCTGGGTTGCGATGCCGAGTGAAGTTCAAGTTTTCCACCTACGCTGGCGCATCCCATGCCGAGGTTCTTCAAAGCGCCGCCGAATCCGGTCTGCTCGTGTCCTTTGAAGTGGTTCATAGAAATAATGATATCTGCATCGGCAATAGCGGAACCGATTTTGGGAGCTTTACAATATTCACCGTCGATTTCGATTTCACGGTATTCGGTCCCTTTCAGGCCGTCGGCGATAATCACATCGCATTTGGCGGAAATGGGGTTGAAACCGTTTTCCATAGCACTTTCCAGATGGTCTACTGCATTGGCGCGACGGCCAGAGTACAAGGTGTTGCAATCTGTCAGGAAAGGCTTCGCCCCTAAGTTGCGAAGCAACGTGGCCATCCGGGCTGCATAGTTTGGCCGGATAAAGGCCAGGTTACCAGGTTCGCCGAAGTGGATCTTGATCGCTACAAACTGATTCTGGAAATCAATGTTTGCTATGCCCGCACGTTTTACGAGACGTTCCATCTTGTCCAACAAGTTACTGGACGGGGTCGTACGGAGATTGGTAAAGTAAACTTTAGACGTTTCCATTTGTTTATTGGTTTTTATAGGGACAAAGGTACGAAAAAAACTATTCTTCCTGTAAGTTGTTGGTTTTGTAGATTGGCTTTTATATATTATTTTTGTGTCAAATCAGTTATACTATGGACATGTTTTGGTTAAACCATGAGCAGTTACTTAAAGGCGTAAATCTGGGTTTCCAGCGTTACTTATCCCGACAGGTCAAGTGGGACAGGAGGCTGATCGGTATCTTTGGAGCGAAAGGGGTGGGAAAAACAACGCTTTTGTTGCAGCGTATCAAATTGGCTTATGGCGATTCTCATGAAGCCCTGTATTTGCCTCTCGATAATATATGGTTTCAGGAACGGTGCATGTTGTCCGAAACGGTCAGGCAATTTTATGAAGAGGGGGGCAGGCATCTTTTTCTAGATAATGTCCATCGATATGGTAGCTGGGTACAGGCGATAGAGTGTTTACACGACGATTATCCTGATATGCAGATAGTGTTTGCTGCACCTTTGCTGGTTGAAGGAGAGAAGACGGAGATGCCTTTTGACGGGAAAGGCGATTGGTATACGTTGCATACCATGTCGTTCCGTGAATATTTGTCCTATGAAGGTGCGCTAGATCTCAAACCGGTCCCATTGGACGAACTTTTGCTTAACCATGCGGAAGTGACGCAACAGGTGATGGATGAAGTAAACATAGTCCCCATTTTCCGGAATTATCTGGAACATGGTTGCTATCCTTTTTATTGGGAAGATCCGGATGCCTTCAACTTCCGTTTGCAGGATTTGGTGCGAGATTCGATCGATGTGGACCTTCCCGCCATTCGACAGATGAATAATGCCATGTTCCGGAAGATGAAACAATTGCTGATTCAACTTGCCCAAGAAGCTCCGGAATTTCCCCGCATGCAGGCTTTGACATCCAAATATGAGGCGGATAATACACATATACACCGGTTATTGGGTTATATAAAAGAGATAGGGGTGCTCCGCATTCTACAAGTCAGAAAAGAAGACGGCACGCTGGCCCGTTCGTATCGCTCTTTCCTGGCGAACACGAATCTGATGGCAAGTCTTTTCCGGGAGATGGAGCGGGTTTACGTGGGTGAGACGTTTTTCGTCGATCAGATGTCTAATTGCGGGACTGTGGAGCTTTTGCATAATGGAGATTATCGTGTGAATGAAAAGTACACGTTCATGATCGGTGATCCGTTGATGGATTATGAGCGTATCAAGAATGTGGAAAATGCGTTTGCCGCTATACACGGACAGCCTAAAAGTGTAGGAAACAAAATACCTGTCTGGGCACTCGGTCTTTGTTATTGATTGATTTTGTCATCAACTAAATATGTAAGCTATGTTGGAAAATATGAAAAACAGACGGACGATCCGTAAATATACGACTCAGGACATTCCGGATGCTTTGTTGAATGAATTGCTGGAGGTTGCTGCCCGTGCATCCAATACGGGGAATATGCAACTGTATAGTGTGGTCATTACCCGCGATAAGGCAAATAAGGAAAAGTTGGCTCCTGCCCATTTCAATCAGCCGATGATTACGGCGGCTCCGGTCGTGCTCACCTTCTGTGCCGATGCTAACCGTTTTGTAAAATGGGCGGAGCTGCGCGATGCAGTGGCCGGTTTCGATAATTTCCAGACTTTTATCGCTTCGACTATCGATGCGATGCTGTTTGCCCAAAGTTTCTGTACGGCAGCAGAGGAAAAAGGATTGGGAATCTGCTATTTGGGAACGACGGCTTATAACGCAGATAAGATTATCGATGCCTTGTCGCTTCCACGCTTGGTTGTCCCTATCGTGACAGTCACGGTCGGCTATCCCGACGGAATGCCTGAACAGGTGGAACGCTTGCCACTCGGAGCGGTGGTTCACCAGGAGGTTTATACGGATTATACGTCAGCTTCTATCGATGCCTTATACCACGATAAGGAAGAGTTGGAAGTAAATAAACAATTTGTACGGGAGAATGATAAGAAAACATTGGCCCAGGTATTTACGGATGTACGTTATACGAAGGCCAACAATGAATATTTCTCCGACGTATTATTGAAAGTCTTGAAAGGGCAAGGCTTTTTGTAACCCTATGCGTTGTGGTTGCTAACCCTATGCTTTAACCTGCGTAACCCATAGGGTTAGCAACTGTAATGCATAGCTTTCTTTTAGATCCGGTCCAATACCGTTTCGATCAGGCCGGTCATGGAACCTTTGTATTCGGTATTCATGTCTTGGGCTACCCGACCGGCAATGATGCAGCACACGGTCATGGCACGATGTCCCATCAAGGCGGACAGTCCGGCGAGGGACGAACTTTCCATTTCGAAGTTGGTAATCCGGCTATCGTTGAACTCGAAAGCTTCTATTTTACGGTTCAGTTCCGGATCGGCGAGCGGCAAGCGGAGCTTGCGGCCTTGCGGACCGTAGAAGCCGTTGGCTGCAATCGTTACTCCCCGGATAATATCGTCTTGTGTGATCTGCTTGACCAGGGATGGATCGGCGGAAACGACATAGGGCTGGATACCGCTTAGCTTCCATTTCAATTGTCTCATCAGTTCTGATTCGAAAGCCTTGTCGCGCACTTTCTCGGAGTCGGCATAAAAATACAGAACTCCGTCGAACCCGATTGATTTTCCTGCTGCCACATAGGTCCCGACAGGAACAAACGGTTGCAATCCTCCTGAAGTGCCGACACGTACCATTGTCAGTTGCCGAAATATCGGTTTGATGGTACGAGAAGCAAAGTCGATGTTTGCCAAAGCGTCCAGTTCATTCAGGACGATGTCGATATTGTCGGTTCCGATGCCGTGTGAAAGTGTTGTGATGCGCTTCCCTTTGTAAGTGCCGGTGATGGTATGGAATTCACGGCTCGACACTTCACATTCTTTCGTATCGAAGTAGGAAGCGACGGTGTTTACGCGATCGGGGTCGCCGACCATGATGATCTTGTCGGCGAGCTGTTCCGGTTTCAGATGCAGGTGAAAGCAACTGCCATCGGGATTAATGATAAGTTCGGAAGGTGCGATCATTTGATTTTAGGTTTATGATTTCAGGTTTATGATTTCAGATTTATGATTTATGTGTTGATGATAAATCATAAATCTGAAATCATAAATCCTTGTTAGTCTTTTAATGGTTTCGAAGGTGCATTTGACGGTTTGGCGATTGCCTCACGCATGCTGGTATCTGCTTCGATATTCTTCATCTTATAATAGTCCATGATACCCAAATTGCCATTACGGAAAGCTTCAGCCATGGCCTTGGGAACTTCGGCTTCGGCTTCGATAACCTTCGCACGGGCTTCCTGTGCTTTGGCTTTCATCTCCTGTTCGACGGCAACGGCCATGGCACGGCGTTCTTCAGCTTTTGCCTGGGCGATATTCTTGTCGGCTTGAGCCTGGTCCATTTGCAGATAAGCTCCGATGTTCTTGCCTATGTCGATATCAGCGATGTCGATGGACAAGATTTCAAATGCAGTCCCTGCATCCAGACCTTTGCGGAGAACCAGCTTGGAGATGGAATCCGGATTTTCCAGCACGCTTTTATGATTTTCAGATGAACCGATAGAGGATACGATACCTTCGCCGACACGGGCCAGAATCGTTTCTTCGCCGGCACCTCCGACTAATTGCTTGATGTTGGCACGAACCGTCACACGTGCTTTGGCGATCAGCTGGATACCGTCTTTAGCGACGGCTGTAACGGGAGGTGTGTCGATGACTTTCGGGTTGACCGACATTTGCACGGCTTCAAATACATCACGTCCTGCCAGGTCGATAGCGGTTGCCATCTGGAAAGGAAGGTCAATATTCGCTTTCGATGCGGAAACGAGGGCATGGACAACCTTTTCGACATGTCCGCCTGCCAGGTAGTGTGCTTCCAGTTCGTCACGGGTTAGCGTTTTCAGACCTGCTTTGTGGGCTTCGATCATGGCGCGGGTGATGACATAAGGCGGCACGTTACGGATACGCATCAGGAAGAGCTGTATCAGTGAGATGTTGACACCTGAAACTTTTGCCGAGATCCACAGAAGGAACGGCACATAATAAAAGAAAATTACCAGCAGCAATATCGCTGCTCCCAAAAGGGCGAGGGGTACAAAGGTCATTTCCATGTGAGTAGAATTATGATTTATGAATTATGATTTATTTTTCAATTTTTAATTTTCACGATTACATTGTAGCCATCGACGCGTATTACCTCGACCGGCGTGTTTTCATCAATCAGCTCGTCCATCGATTTGGCTTCTACGGTGATCCCGTTAATGCGGGCCTTCCCGATTGGGGCGAGGCGTGAAAGTGTCAACCCTTCGTCGCCCGGCACGATTCCCAAGTCGCGGCTGGATACCAGCTTGGAATCGATGTCGGTTTTCAAAGCCACCCGGTTGAAGGATTTGGAACGCAACAACCAGACGAAAGAGGCCGCGAACACAAGCAATGATATCGCCAACGTTACATTTCCCACCGGCGTACTGACCGAATAGGCATAGAACAGGCCACCGGCAGCAAAAAGGAATCCTCCGACACCGGCAACTGTGATACCCGGTAACATAAATATTTCCAGCAGGATAAGCACAATGGCTACAACCATTAGGAAGGCGATAATAAGCGTTTCGAATATCATAGAGACTTGTTTTATCGTTTGTTTTTCAGATAATTGATTTCGGCATTACGAGCTTTCTTCTCCAACTCGCCGGGCTGTTCCAACAAGGCGTTCAGTTGCTCTTCTGCTTGCAGGATGGTTGGCTTCAGTTGCTCTTTGCGGGCCTTGTTGCCTTCGGCGTAAGAGACGCGCAGGCCGTCGAGTTTTTCATTCAGCTCTTTGATCTGTTTGTTCAAGGCAACCACCTTTTCGTAGTAGCCCTTAGCTTCGGGGCTATTGATGTCATCCAGTTTGTAATAGACAATATTATTACCGATGATAAATTCAAAATCCTTTTCGATCTTTTTCTCTCCATAAGGTATTTCTGTGTGCGACAGACGAATCAGGTCGGCATAGTCGGAACTTTCTTTCCAGGAATCTCGGATAGCAGTGATCGCTGCACGGGCGCGTTTCACTTCTATGTCTTCGCTCTCCACCCGTTTATGCTCTGGATTCGGGATGAAGAGATAGACACAGGCTTTTCCTTCCGGCTGGAAACGATCGGATACAAACCATCCCAATCCTTTCACTTCATCGAAGACCATCATATAATCATTGTAGGGCGAATTGAACGGCATGCCCAACTGCTCTGGAGCCAGATAAGTGTCGGAATTGATGTTGTAGCGGGTGACGAAGAGGTCATAACCGCCAATCGAACCGTTCCCTTTGGAAGAATAATAGATCGTGGCGCCATCGGAAAGGACGAACGGGTAGTTGTCATCGTCATTGCTGTTGATGTTCATCGGTAATTGTTTCTCGTCCCCCCATTCGTCCATAAGCATGGACTGGGTAAAAAGGCAATAACGGTCGCCGTCTGTCGAATGAGCATAGTAAATCTTGTCGCCTTTCTGGTTCTTGTAGACGGTCGAGCTCACTGGCTCGTTTGTCTGGAAAAAATCTTTGTAGGAATCAAGTGTGCCGCTTTCTTCGCTTAGGATATAGGCGGAAAGGAAATCGTCTTTGTCCACGACCAAGCTATCTATGATCTGAACATCTTCCACCTTTTCCATCATGCGTTGTGCATTGTTTGCCAAGTCGAGCTTGGTTTCGAACGATTGCGGATCCTGCTTTTTCTTTGCCAGCAGGTTGATATATTCTTCCAGCATTTCTCCGGCTTCGTCGAAACGATAGGTCTTGTAGTAGACTTCGGACATATAACGGTATGCTTCTTGTACTTTGCGTTTGACAGCTACTTTCAAATGCTTTTCCGCACCGGTCAGATCACCGGTCTCGTAGCAGCAGACACCATACCAATGATTATAGGAGGAATTGCTTGGCGCTTGTTTGACCAGCTTTTCAAAGGCAGGTTTGGCTTCCGCGTACTTACCTTCATTGTATAATTTTTTTGCTTCAGCCAGACTTTGTGCGTGCAGCCCGCCGCAGAGTAACGTGATTCCTATTGTGTAAAACAGTTTATTAGATAACCAATTCATTGATTTATGATTTATGATTTTGATTTTAGATTTATAATCCATAAATCTAAAATCATTACTTTTGTGTCCGATTACAAAAATAGGAATTAAAATCAAGAATCAAAACCCTTATTTTTTTATTCTTAATTTTTAATTCTTAATTAATAAAGTATGGCAAAGTTGACAGAAGAGGAACTCCTGTTTCGTAAAGTAGAAGAGAAAGTCAAGAAGGCGATATTCGAATATGGTCTGATTGTGGATGGTGACCGTATATTGATCGGATTGTCGGGGGGAAAAGATTCGTTGGCGTTGGTGGACTTGCTCGGACGCCGTTCCAAGATATTCCGGCCTCGGTTCGAGGTGATCGTGACGCATATCGTGATGTCAAATATCCCTTATCGTTCGGATATTGACTACCTGAAAAGCCGGGCAGATGAGCACGGCCTTTCCTTTTTCGTGCATGAGACGAGCTTCGACGCTTCGACCGATACCCGCAAGTCTCCTTGTTTCCTTTGTTCTTGGACGCGGCGGAAAGCCTTGTTCGATATTGCAAAGAGGCATGGTTGCAACAAGATTGCCCTCGGGCATCATCAGGACGATATTCTCGAAACCCTTCTGATGAACATGATCCACCAGGGAGCGATCGGAACGATGCCACCGCGCCTAAAGATGGATAAGTTCGATATGGAGATTATCCGCCCCATGTGTCTGGTGGAGGAGAAAGATTTGACCCGGATTGCTGTGTGGAGAGGATATCGGAAACAGATCAAGAATTGCCCGTACGAATCCGGCTCCAGCCGTTCGGATATGAAGGAGGTACTGTCGCGTCTAGAGGCGATCAACCCTGAGGCGCGCTATAGCCTTTGGAGCAGTATGTCGAATATTCAGGAGGACTATCTTCCTAAAATCATAAATCATAAATCATAAATCATCTCATGCAAGGATTTTATACTATTCTGTTATTGGTCGCATCCAATATCTTTATGACGTGTGCTTGGTACGGACATTTGAAGATGAAGCAGCAGTTCAGTTGGTTCGAGCATCTGCCGTTGATCGGTGTTGTCTTGTTCAGCTGGTTTTTAGCGTTTTTTGAATATTGTTTTCAAGTCCCGGCAAACCGGATGGGTTTCCGTGATAATGGCGGGCCTTTTAACCTGATCCAATTGAAGGTGATCCAGGAGGTGATTACGCTGGTTGTCTTTGTCGGTTTTAGTTCGATTGCCTTCAAAGGCGAATCGTTTAAGTGGAACCATGCGCTGGCTTTCCTGTTTCTGGTGGCGGCAGTTTATCTTGTGTTTAAGAAATAAGATTTTAGTATCACTTCAAATCAGGACGAGACAGTGATAGAGAAGTTTGGGATTAGTGATAGGGTAAAAAACGTCCTGTGTCACAAGCGGGTGTTGAGGGTGGCGTCTAAATAGCACAGTATCGCCTCCTTTTCATCCGGATGGAACCATCGGATGTCGGTATCCCGTTTGAACCAGGTCATTTGTTTGCGAGCGTAAACACGAGAGTTGCGTTTTATCTTTTCAATGGCGAAATCTAATGTCCATTCGCCATCCAGGTATTTGAACAGCTCTTTGTAGCCGACAGTGTTGAGGGAGTTCAATTTGCGGAAAGGATAAACGCGGCGTGCTTCTTCCAGCATGCCGTCGGCCATCATTTGGTCTACGCGGCGGTTGATGCGATCGTAAAGTTCTTCACGGTCGCGGGTAAGTCCTATCTGGATGATCCGGAACGGCCGTTCTTTTCGGGTGTTGGTACGGAAGGAGGAATAGGGTTTGCCGGTCATGCGGCAGATTTCAACGGCATGGATTACGCGTTTGTAGTTGTTTCTATCTACTTCATTATAATGTATAGGGTCTGTTTCCTTTAACTCGGCAAGGATAGGGGAGAGACCCTCTTCTTCAAATTGCTTGTAGATGGCGGTTCGGATTTCGGGGGTGACGGTGGGGATATCGTCGATCCCTTTTGTGACGGCATCGATATACATCATGCTACCACCTGTCATAACGACAGTCGGATGTGTCTGGTGGAGTTCCCTGAGTAGAGACATCACATCTTCCTCGAAACTGCTTGCGCTGTAATAATCGGTGAGTGACAATGTGCCGACCATATAATGGCGTACACGTGCCATCTGTTCAACCGTAGGAGCGGCTGTGCCTATCGGAAGGTCTTTGTAAAGCTGACGGGAGTCGGAAGAAATGATCGGAGAACCGAAATGCTCTGCTACACGCAGACTCAGTTCTGTCTTGCCGACTCCTGTCGGCCCCAATAATATGACAAGAGAGTTCATTAATCAAAAGCGCTCGTCGTCGTATGGGTTATCCATCGGTCCGTCGCCAAGCCCGTCGAAACCTTCTTTATCGAGTTCGTCGATATCGTATTCGGAATCGCCGTAGAAATCTTCACCTATTTCGGTGTTACCTGTTTTGGCGTCCATTTCGTCGAACGACATGATCTGAACAGGTGCTTCGCCGATAGATTTGCTGCATACGGCTTTGTCCAGATCTTTGCCTGGGATGATTTCACGGAGTTCCATGAAGAAAGCGCGTTCAGTCATATAATCGAAGACAAAAAGCAACTTCTGGTGTTCGTCTTCCAGAAGCTCTTCCAGACGTGTATCTTCCATTATATAATTGTCTACTTCGGAAGAAGTATCCATTTCAACCAATGTGATTTCCGTATTCTTGCTCCAGTCATCATCACAGATGAAGAAAGAACACATCTGGTCTTTTGTATACCCTACAGAATCCATAATGGCATTGTACAAATCCAGAAATGTTGCTTCTGAGTCGATCTTGATCTCACGTTTGAAGTCGTCAACTTCATCTGATAGAATTAAAAATCTAAATACCATAGTCGTTATTAGTTTTTTGTTGGTTCAAAAGTAGTAAAAAAAACAATGTGGCAATAAAATAATGTGCCAATATACCCCATAAAATTCATTCTTTCATTGGTACATTGGCACATTTTCAAATTGGCATATTATTTATTCATCGATCGAACCTCTGACGATACCGCGCTGGGATGATTTGATGAAGTTCAGAATCAGATCCCGTTCTTCACTAGGTTCGTATTCGGTTTCGATGGCTTTCAGGGCTTCCGTATTGTTGAGGCCGCGTGTATAAAGCGTACGGTAGATATCTTGGATCAAGAATACTTGGCTGTTGGTAAATCCGCGACGGCGTAATCCTACGATATTGATACCACAGTACACGATCGGATCACGTCCGATCAGGGTATAAGGAGGAATATCTTTGCCGATCCGGGAACCGCCTTGTATCATGACGTGCTTGGATATACGGGAGAACTGGTGAACCAGGCTACCACCGCTAACGATGGCGAAGTCGTCGATCTCTACTTCTCCGGCTATCTGTGAAGCATTGCCGATAATGATATTATCTTTCAGCAAGCAATCATGGGCAATATGGGAATAGGCCATAATCAGGCAATTGTTGCCGACAACGGTTTTGCCTTTGGAGGCTGTTCCGCGATTGACGGTCACGCATTCGCGGAGAATGGTGTTGTTTCCGATTTCGGCAGTTGTAATTTCTCCTTTAAATTTCAGGTCTTGAGGGATACCGGCAATAACGGCTCCGGGAAATATCTGGCAATTATTGCCGATCCGGGCACCGTCTAAAATAGTCGCGTGCGAATAGATACGACAGTTGTCACCGATCACGACATCTTTTTCGATTACAGCGAAAGGGTCGACTGTTGTATTCTGACCGATTTTAGCTTCGGGATGAACGACTGCTAAAGGGGATATGTTCATAATGATTTATGATTTATTATTTATGATTTCAGATGTATGGTTTATCGTATCATGTCGTTACCATAAGTCATACATCTGAAATCATAAATCATTGATTTATTTATTCTTTACGATTTGTGCCATAAATTCGGCTTCGCTAACGAGCTTATCGCCTACGAATACATATCCTTTCATGGTTGAAATACCACGACGGATGGGAGCCAGCAACTCCAAACGGAGGATCAGCGTATCGCCCGGAACGACTTTCTGGCGGAACTTAACGCCGTCGATCTTCATGAAATAAGTGGAATAGCGTTCCGGTTCGTCTACCGAATTCAGAACGAGCAATCCACCGGTCTGGGCCATCGCTTCAACTTGCAGTACGCCCGGCATAACCGGTTCCTGGGGAAAATGACCTGTAAAGAAAGGTTCGTTGCTCGTGATGTTTTTCACACCTACGATATAGTTACCGCCGATTTCGATGATCTTGTCAACCAACAGGAACGGGTAACGATGCGGGAGCAGTTCGCGGATACGGTTGATATCCATTACCGGAGTGCTGTTCGGATCATAGACGGGAGCCTGAACTTCGTTCTGTTTGATGTCCTTGCGGATCATGCGTGCCAACTGGTTGTTGATCTTATGTCCCGGACGGGTAGCGATTACGCGGCCCCGGATCGGTTTGCCGATCAATGCCAGGTCACCGATCACATCGATCAGCTTGTGGCGTGCCGGCTCGTTGTCGAATACCAGCGGTTTATTGTTGATGTAGCCCAGGTCTTGTACGTCCTTATGCGGGATAGACAGCTTGTCGGCAAGATTGTCGAGCACCTCCTGCGATACTTTTTGGTCATAGATGACGATCGCATTGTCGAGGTCACCACCTTTGATCAGGTTATTCTGCAACAACATCTCTACTTCGCGGACAAACACGAATGTGCGGGAAGCAGCCAATTCTGTCGGGAATTCACTCAGGTCGTTCAGCGTGGCGAACTGGTTGGAAAGCACAGACGAATTGAAGGAAATCAAAACATTGACGCTAAACTTGTCGTCCGGCAGGATAATGAGGGAAGAACCAGTTTCTTCATCCTTGACTTCGATCTTATGCTTTACGATATAGTAATCTTTCGGTGCGTTTTGCTCCACGACACCGGCTTTCTGAATCTCTTCACTGAAAAAACGGGAACTGCCGTCGAGAATCGGGAATTCGGGTGCATTCACCTCTATCAGGCAGTTATCTATTTCGTAGGCATATAAAGCTGCCATCGCATGTTCAATGGTGCTTACTTGGATTCCGTTTTTGGAAAGTACGGTTCCTCTCTGGGTCCCGGCTACGTTTTCAGCAACGGCATCGATTACAGGTTCTCCTTCCAGGTCAACACGTTTGATTTTATATCCATGATTTTCGGGTGCAGGGTGGAAAGTAATCTGGATATCCAAGCCTGTATGCAACCCTTTTCCTTGCATAGAGAAACTCGTGGCAAGCGTCTTCTGTTTCTGCATACGATCTATATGATTTATGATTTATAATTTATGATTTGTTCATTGGCCATTGTGCGCATTGTCAATAGCCGATTTTAGTCGTTCTATCTCACGTTGCATCTGTCCCATCTGGCGATACATATCCGGCAGGCGGTTGAAGATTGCGCTGGAACGCATAAACGCCTTTGCGTTGATAGCCGGAGCACCTAACAGGGTTGCCGGTTCTTTTACATCGCTGATCACGCCGCATTGTGCACCGAATACCACATGGTCCGCCACATGGATATGTCCGGATAACCCGGCTTGGCCTCCGAACATGCAATGGCTGCCGATCTTTACGGAACCCGCAATGCCCACCTGGGCTGCCATGACCGTGTTTTCGCCGACTTCCACGTTGTGAGCAATTTGTACCAGATTGTCCAGTTTGACACCCCGACGGATGATGGTCGAGTCCATAACGGCACGGTCTATCGTGGTATTGGCCCCGATTTCGACATCGTCTTCCAGTACGACATTACCCAACTGGGGGATCTTCTTGTAGTTATCGCCTTCTGGAGCGAAACCGAAACCGTCCGACCCGATCACGCTTCCGGCATGCAGAATGCAGTTGTTGCCGATTACGCAGCCGTTGTAGATGGTCGCGTGCGGATAGACCGTACAGTTATCGCCAATGGTCACATGGTCGCCGATATAAGCGTGCGGATAAATGCGGCTGTTCTTGCCGATCTTCACGTCTTCGCCGATGTAGGCGAAGTTGCCGACATAACATCCTTCGCCGACCGTTGCCGAACCGGCGATGAACGCCGTAGCGTCTATACCCGCTTTTTTGACATTGGCCTGTTCCACCATATTCAACAGTATGGCGAGCGAAGCATAAGCATTGGCAACCTTGACCAATGTGGCTTTTACCGGTTCGGCGGGAGTGAAATCATTGTTTACTAAAACAATGCTTGCTTCAGTTTGGTAGATAAAATGTTCATATTTGGGGTTTGCCAGAAAGGTCAATGTCCCCGGTTTACCTTCTTCTATCTTTGAGAAGTTGTTGACTTTCACTTCAGGATCGCCTTCGACGGTTCCACCTAAAACGCTCGCTATTTGTTGGGCTGAAAACTCCATTACTTAATCTTATTATATGTATTTCAAATGCAACTGCCCGGACTTGCTTCAAGGCAGTTTGCAAAAATGGTGAAAATTATTGGGATAGCCTATGCTTTACAGGGAATAATTCCTTTATCATGCAGATATCCTGCCATTTCGCGTTGTACGGCTTGGGCTGCTTCACGCGCTGCGGCGGCAAAATTCTCCGTTTTGTCTGCATATATGATAGCACGGGAAGAGTTTACCAGTAATCCGCACTGGTCGTTCATGCCGTACTGAGCCACTTCGGCGAGGCTTCCGCCCTGTGCGCCTACGCCCGGAACCAGCAGGAAGTGGTTGGGAGCGTGTTTGCGGATATCCAGGAACATTTTTCCCTGGGTAGCGCCTACCACATACATCATCTGTTCGTCTGTAGCCCAATCCTGCGACTTTTTCAATACCTTTTCGAACAGCCGTTCGCCGTTGGCATCTTCCGTCAACTGGAAATCGTGCGAGCCTTTGTTGGAGGTCAGTGCCAGCAGGATCACCCAGGCTTCCTGATAGATCAGGAACGGTTTCACGCTGTCTTCACCCATATACGGAGCGACCGTTACGGCATCCACCTTGATATGGTCGAAGAAAGAACGTGCATACATTTCGGAAGTGTTTCCGATGTCCCCGCGCTTTGCATCTGCAATGATAAACTGGTCGGGATAGTTTTCACGCAAGTAAGCGACAGTCTTTTCGAACGACAGCATCCCTTTTACGCCTAAACTTTCATAGAAGGCCAGGTTCGGTTTATAAGCCACGCAGTAATCGGCTGTCGCGTCGATAATCGCTTTGTTGAATGCGAAGATCGGATCTTCTTCTGACAATAGATGCTGCGGGATCTTCTTTATATCTGTATCGAGCCCCACGCAAAGGAAGGACTGCTTCTTCTTGATGTTTTCGAATAATTGCTGCTTGTTCATGTTGTTACGTGTAAAAAATTAGTCTAAAAATGATGTTATAGTTCAGACTCTTTCAGTCGTTCAGCGTTCTCGGCCACGATCAGTTGATCGAGGCATCCTTGTATATCCCCATCCATAAAGGCTGAAAGATTATAAATCGTGTAGTTGATGCGATGGTCGGTGATGCGTCCCTGCGGATAATTGTAGGTACGGATCTTCGCCGAGCGGTCGCCGGTGGAAACCATCGTCTTACGTTTGTTAGCAATGTCATCCAGATATTTCTGGTGTTCCTTGTCATATATAAACGAACGCAGGCGCGTGAGGGCGCGTTCCTTGTTCTTCGGCTGGTCGCGCGTTTCGGTACATTCGATCAGGATTTCTTCGCTTACGCCTGTATTCGGGTTCTTCCAGACATAGCGCAGGCGGACGCCTGACTCGACCTTGTTTACGTTCTGCCCTCCGGCTCCACCCGAACGGAACGTGTCCCATTTGATTTCGCCTTCGTTGATTTCCACGTCAAATTCGTCTGCTTCGGGGAGGACGGCAACGGTTGCTGCCGATGTATGCACGCGTCCTTGTGTTTCGGTAGCCGGCACGCGTTGTACGCGATGTACCCCCGATTCGTATTTAAGGGTCCCGTACACCTTTTCTCCGCTCACGGTAAAGATGATTTCCTTGAAACCGCCGGCCGCTCCTTCACTACAACTGGACAGGGCCACTTTCCAGCCTTTCATCTCGCAATACTTCACGTACATGCGATACAGGTCTCCGGCAAAGAGTGCGGCTTCGTCACCGCCCGTTCCGCCACGTATTTCGACAATGGCGTTTTTGTCGTCCTGCGGGTCGGCCGGTACGAGGAGCAGCTTGATCTCCTCTTCCAGTTCCGGAATGCGCGCTTCGCAGGCAGCCGCTTCTTCGCGGGCTATTTCTCTCATCTCCGGATCGGTTTCGGCCATCATCAGGCGGGCCTCTTCCAAGCCGTTGAGACATTGCATATATTCCTTACGGGCTTTTATGATTTCGTTCAGCTCCTTATATTCTTTCGTGAGCTTGACGTATCTTTTCTGGTCAGCGATGACGTTCGGGTCCGTGATGAGTGTCGATACCTCTTCGAAGCGCGATACCAATCCGTCCAGTTTCTCTAATAGCGTGTTATTCTCAGCCATATATGAACTCACCGAACTCGCTTTTAATAATCAGTTCCTTCTTGTCGCTTTCTTCTACACGGCCGACAACTTGTGCGTCGATATTGAATGATTTGCTGATGGCAATCACTTCTTCCGCATGCTCAGGAGAAAGGTAGACTTCCAGGCGATGTCCCATATTGAACACTTTGTACATCTCGTCCCAGGCCGTACCGCTCTGTTCCTTGATCGTCTTGAACAGTGGGGGAACGGGGAACATATTGTCCTTGACCACACGGCAATTGTTTCCGATGAAGTGCATTACCTTGGTCTGTGCGCCGCCTGAGCAGTGTACCATACCATGGATATTCGGGCGCAAGGCATCCAATAGTTTTTTGACTACCGGCGCATAGGTCCGCGTGGGAGAAAGCACCAGCTTGCCTGCGTTCAGCGGCGATCCCTCTACAGGGTCGGTCAGCTTCAAGCCACCGCTGTAAACCAGTTCGTCGGGGACAGCCTTGTCGAAGCTTTCCGGATATTTTTCTGCCAGGTATTTGGCAAAAACGTCGTGGCGCGCACTGGTTAGCCCGTTGCTGCCCATGCCTCCGTTATATTCTTTCTCGTAAGTGGCCTGTCCGAAAGAAGCCAGCCCGACGATCACGTCGCCCGGACGGATGTTCGCATTGTCGATCACGTCGGCACGTTTCATGCGGCAGGTAACCGTGCTGTCGACGATGATGGTACGGACCAGGTCGCCTACATCGGCCGTTTCGCCGCCTGTAGCATAGCATCCGACTCCCATTTCGCGAAGTTCGGCCAGCAGTTCGTCAGTCCCGTTGATGATGGCGGAGATCACTTCACCCGGAATCAGCAGCTTGTTGCGTCCGATGGTGGAGGAAACCAATATGTTATCTACGGCGCCCACGCACAGCAGGTCGTCGATATTCATTATCAAAGCATCTTGCGCGATACCTTTCCATACGGACAAGTCTCCGGTTTCTTTCCAGTACATATAAGCCAAAGATGACTTGGTTCCGGCTCCGTCGGCATGCATGATGTTGCAATATTCAGGATCGCCTCCCAGAATGTCGGGAATGATCTTACAGAATGCTTGGGGAAAGATTCCCTTGTCGATGTTCTTTATTGCGTTGTGAACATCTTCTTTCGAAGCGGATACACCGCGTAGATTATAACGTTGGTCACTCATTGTTTTTGTGAATTTGTCTGCAAAGATACTATTTTTTGTCTTACTTATCTAAGTTTTAGCACATCTCCTTCTTCCGGAATATAATCTTTGTGCTTTTTATTCATCTTATATAAGCTCTTGATCTGTATTCCGTATTTCTGTGCGATGCTGTGCATGGATTCGCCTACCTGTACGACATGGTCATAATTCGGCTTGTCTGCTTTCTTCTTTTTCTTTTCCAGGTAAACGATGTCATTTTTCTGTAACGGAAAATCTTCCGGCACCTCGTTGTATTTCTTCAGGTCTTTTACCCGGAAGCCGAGACTGGCGGCTATGTCGTCGAAGCTGTCTTTGCCGTTGGAATAGACATACAGCAGGCCGTTTGTACGGT
Organism: Parabacteroides sp. merdae-related_45_40; assembly: GCF_001915675.1. Classification (NCBI taxonomy): domain Bacteria; kingdom Pseudomonadati; phylum Bacteroidota; class Bacteroidia; order Bacteroidales; family Tannerellaceae; genus Parabacteroides; species Parabacteroides sp. merdae-related_45_40. The sequence continues at coordinate 18,514 of NZ_MNQY01000108.1, forward strand.
AGACTGTATAGCGGGAGATGTGTGCCGGTTGCTTGTCTGACTTTTTACGGCCTTTTGCCGTGTCATACCGGTACAGGTCATAATCTTCGATCAGCTTGATCAGCCGGTTGGCGTAGGCTCGGTCTGTTGCGTATCCGCATTTTTGCAAACCTCTTGCCCAACCTTTATAGTCGGTTATTTTCAGTTTGAACAGAGAGGCATAACGGGGACGGTCGACCAGAAAACGGGCGTGGTCTTCGTAAGACTGTTCCGGATTCTTATATTTGCGGAAACATTCTCCGCGCAGGTCATCGTCGTGATAGACACGCCCACCCCTCCAGTCGGAATGACATTTGATGCCGAAGTGGTTGTTCGATTTGCGTGCCAGCTCGCTTCGCCCGGCTCCCGACTCCAATAACCCTTGTGCAAGCGTGATACTTGCAGGGATACGGTACTTTTTTTGATGCTGGATCGCTAAACTGCTGTATTGTTTGATATACTTTTCGTATGCCGGCACTTTCCGTTGGCTGGCTCCGAGTGCCGTTCCGGTAACGGACAGCACCAACAACAGGGAAAGGATTCGTAATGTTAATCGCATGACTGATTCGTTGTATGTAATTATATTTAACGGCAAAGATAATTAATTTGTTTTACATCATTGTCATAGTCTTGTGGCGGGGG
>NZ_MNQY01000109.1:0-19070 GCF_001915675.1 Parabacteroides sp. merdae-related_45_40
GTCCCGCCTAAAAGCACCCGAAGGGGTACAGATTTCTTTTGTCGAAAAAATGCCTTATTGCATCATCATGTCGGACAAGAACCGATTGGCACAAGTCATAACGAACTTCATCAACAACGCGATCAAGTTTACGAAAGAAGGAAGCATCCGGTTCGGCTACCGGCATAAAGACGATAAACTGTTATTCTACGTCAGAGATACGGGATGTGGCATAGAACCGGAGAAGAAAGATCTTGTGTTCAACCGTTTCGTAAAGCTGAACAGCTTTGCACAAGGGACAGGCCTGGGACTTGCCATCTGCCAGATGATCGTCAAAAAAATGGGCGGTGAGATCGGTGTGGAATCCCAATTGGGAAAAGGTTCGACTTTCTGGTTCACTTTGCCGGATACCGTCATTCATGGCATTGACGTTCAGTCGATAAAAACGGCGGTAAACGAAGATGCTATAATCGACAACACGAATCCGAAAAAAGCGACGCTGCTGATCGCAGAAGACAACGAAAGCAACTACATACTGATCCGTGCGGTCCTGAAAGAATACGACCTATTGCATGCCCACGATGGTAACGAAGCCGTCCGGCTTTATCGCGAACACCGCCCCGACCTTATCCTGATGGATCTCAAGATGCCGGATATGGACGGATATGAGGCAACTGTCGAAATCAGAAAAGAAGACTCCGACATTCCTATTATTGCCGTAACCGCTTTTGCTTTTTCAGAGGATGAGCAGCGAGTAAAGCAAAACGGCTTCAACGGATATGCGGCCAAGCCGATCAAACCGGCGGAATTGAAAAAAATCATTGTCCAATATCTCTCCCTTACAACACACGCGTCTGGGGAAATTGCAAAGTGAAAGTAGTTCCTTTCTCTTCTTCTGAAATAACGGAAATACTACCGCCATGCCGGTTCATGATCTGCCGGCAAACACTCAGACCGATTCCCGAACCACCTTGTTTAGTTGTAAAAAACGGAACAAATACCTTATCCATCGCTTCCGGCACAATGCCGTATCCGTTGTCGGAGACCGTAATCACCGGAACACCTTCACGCCTGAACGCATTCACCCGGACTTCGGGATAAGGACGTTCCTGGCATGCCTCGACTGCATTTTTCAACAGGTTTATCAACACCTGTTCAATCATGGCACGATCCGCATAAATACGCAAGTCTACCGGCCGGACAGAGAAAGAGAACGAAATAGCACCGGCAGGATACAGCCCCCTTAAATCGTCAAAAAGAGAGGAAACCGGAAACAACTGCTGCATCGGAACCGGAATACGAGTCAGTTTCCGATAATTTTCAACAAAATCCAATAACCCTTTGCTCCGACGGTGTATCGTTTGCATGGCTTGCAACATAATGCTGTAATCCCGCTCGTTCAACCCGTTGGAACTCGCACGTTCCGTCACCGTTTCCGACAAGGAAATGATAGGGGCGATAGAATTCATGATCTCATGCGTCAAGACACGGATCAGCTTTTGCCAGGCTTCTGTCTCCGCCTCCGCCACCACCACATTGTACAGACGGGTCCGAAAAGCAGATAGCGCTTCATTCATGGCACGCGTCAGGTTGGCTTCGGGCCCGTCTGTCGAAGGGATAGGAAAAGACAGATTCATATCTCCATAGTGGATGTTGGCAATCAGATGCTCCATCTTCTGAAGCATTTTCCGCTGATCCTGATAAAGGGAAAAAGCAGTTCCCAGCAAGATTATAAAACACATGACAGCCGTAAAATACAATTCCTTCAAAAGCAGAAAGGCAATTAAAAGAGATAGCCCGACCAGCAACCCTATCTTCAGAAAAAGGAGATATCGTTTCATAGGCCCAACTTATCCAGTTTCCGGTACAAGGCAAAACGGGTGATTCCCAGCAGCTCGGCAGCACGCGTGATATTCCCGTCCGCCCGGCGGAGGGCTCGTTCAATCGCTTCTTTTTCGAGAACGCCCAGGTTCAGTTCTTCCGGCTCCCCTTTCTTTTGGGCAGGTGCAGGATGCAGCATAAAGTTTTCAGGTCTCAGCATGGGACCATCCGAAAGAATCACGGCACGCTCGATCGCATGTTGCAGTTCGCGGACATTGCCCGGCCATGCATAGCTTTGCAATTTCGTTTTCGCATCTCTGGTAAGCCCTCCTATCTTTTTCTTATACTTGCGGGCATAACAGTCCAGAAAATAATCGGCCAACAGCAAGATATCATTTCCCCGTTCGCGGAGTGGAGGGATATGCAACTCGATCGTATTGATCCGGTACAACAAATCCTGCCGGAAAGTTCCTTCCTGTACCATCGCATGGATGTCCATATTCGTGGCAGAGATCAGCCGGACATCGATCGGCACGGAACGGGTAGCACCCAGACGGAGAATCTGCCTTTTCTCGATAGCTGTCAATAACTTCGCCTGCATCGGCAAGCTCAAATTACCGATTTCATCCAGAAACAGGGTCCCGCCGGAAGCCACTTCCATACGTCCGGGCTTATCGCGCCGTGCATCCGTGAAAGCTCCTTTTTCATATCCGAACAGTTCGCTTTCAAATAATTGTTCCGGGATACTCCCTAGATCGATACTGATAAAAACCTGGTTGCAACGGGGCGAATGATGATAAAGAGCGCGTGCAATCAGATCCTTTCCAGTCCCGTTTTCGCCTAAAATCAGAATATTGGCATCCGTATCCTTCAGTTTGGCAATCGTGGCAAACAATTCCTGCATGACATCGCTCTCACCGATAATCTCAAAGCCGGTATCATCAGGGCTTCCTAATGCCTCGACCCGCTGTTTCAATGTATTGATTTCCGTACGGCTTTCACGCAGTTTCAAGGCAGCCGAGAGAGTAGCAAGCAGTTTTTCTTTTTCCCAGGGTTTCGGAATAAAGTCGGTAGCCCCCGCCTTTATGGCACGTACGGCCTTTTCCGTATCTGCATAGGCCGTAATAAAAAGAACCACGGCATCGGGGTCGGCGGCCTTTATCTTTTCGAGCCAAAAGAACCCCTCCTGTCCACTGATCGCATCCCGCCGGAAATTCATATCCAATAAAATAACATCGGGCACGAATGTCGACATAAAATGCTCGATCCGTTCCGGCTGCGTCGTCACTTTTATCTGTTCCACATAAGGTTCAAGCAACAGATTCAACGCAAAGAGGACATCTTCGTTATCATCTATAATCAATATTTTCCCGTTCTTCATATTCCTGGTATTATTCTGTCTCCTGTAAGAAATCATCCTTAACGTGACAAAGATATGTATTATATATATGGAATGTATGTGCGATACTGCACATAATTTGTGCGGAATAACACGTTTTTTCATACACTTACAGGCAAGCTAATAGTAACATATTAAGAATGTTTGGAATACATATAGCCTTTTCTTGCATAATAAGCATCTTCATTACAACATGTCAGTATGTAATGATTCTCTACACCCGGATGTTCGAGGCGTCAACATCCGGGTGTAGGGAGCGTCAACATCCGGGTGTAGAATGCCGGAAGATGGGCATGTTTCCGAACATTTCTGCTTGCTTTCCACTCTTTTCCTCCTTGTTTTCTGCAAAAAAGGACCTTATGTCGACGAAATAACTTGCTCACAAATACATATAGATACGCTTCCCGCTACTTTCAGAACAATACCGATTCTCCGTTTCAATTGATACAAGTGTGACACAGGAGTGATACATGAATCCGGCATGTATCACTCCTTGTACATCATGCTTATCAATACTTACAAAGCAAAGCGTGATAGAGTGATAGAGAATCCCGCAAAACCATAAAGAGATGTCTATCGTTTCTTAATACAATTTCAGCCTGAATATACCGTGCTAATCCGCACGTAAATTGTGCGGATTAGCACCCTATCCATATCACTACACATCACTATTTACATAAGTACCAACCTTTTACAAAAATGGCATATTATTTGCTTCATTTTTGCCATGAAACAAATAATATACATAGCAATACTATTTCTGCTCCCCTTACAGCTCCAGGCGCAGAAAACACTTACGCTGACATTGAGCGAAGCTATCGAAATGGCACGTCGGAATTCTCCTGAAGCGATTGCCGCCCGTCACGCTTTCAGGGCTTCTTACTGGAACTGGCGTTCGTTCCGGGCTAAACAGTTGCCGAGCCTGACGCTTACATCCGATCCGAGCTTGAACCGTTCCATCCAGTCTGTCACCCTGGAAGACGGTAGCGACAAGTTTGTGCATCGGAACCAACTCTCAGTCGATGCCAGCCTCGAAATCCAACAAAATATAGCCCTTACAGGGGGGAAGGTTTTATTGAAAACCGGACTTGAAAGACTGGATATGTTTACCGACAATATCTCGTCTTACAAAAGTACTCCGGTTGTCGTAGGATATGAACAAGACTTATTCGGCTTCAATGACCTTAAATGGGAACGCCGCATCGAGCCGATCAAATACGAAGAAGCAAAAAAGACCTATATCGAAACACTCGAACTGGTAGCAGCCTATACGACCAACCGCTTTTTTAACTTGGCTACGGCACAGACCTCGCTGGAAATCGCGAACTATAATTTTGCATACGCCGACACGCTTTACCGGTATGCACAAGGACGTTACAATATCGGAACGATCACCGAAAACGAAATGCTCCAATTGGAACTCAACAAACTGACCGAACAGACAAACTGCCTCAATGCGCAAATCGAGGTCGACGATTATATCCAGTCGCTCCGCAGTTATCTGGGCATTTCCGAAAATATAAACTTGGTAGTGATTCCCGACGACAGCATCCCTCACTTCACAGTCGACGTAAACGAAGCCATGCAGCTTGCTTTCCAAAACAACCCAGATATCAGCGCTTTCGAACGCCGTCGGCTGCAAAGTGAAAGCAACGTTGCCGAGGCAAAAGCCAACCGGGGTTTTAAAGCAGCCTTATATGCACAGTTCGGTCTGACGCAAAGCAACGAAAAGCTGAAAGAATCCTACCGCGACCCGATGGACCAGCAATTGGTGACATTGGGGATACGCATACCGATATTGGACTGGGGCGTAGGTAAAGGCCGGGTGAAAGTGGCCAAAAGCAACCGCGACAAGGTTTACACCGAACTGGAACAGGAGCGGATGGATTTCGAACTGAACGTAGCCAAGATTGTCAAGCAATTCAACATACAGGCAGGAAAAGTTGCCATAGCCTATAAAACAGACCAAACGGCCCAGCGCCGTAACGATGTGGCACGCAGGCTCTACCTGTTAGGCAAATCGACGATTCTCGACCTCAATGCCGCCATAGCCGAAAAAGACAATTCTCGCCGTGCTTACATCGCGGCTTTATATAATTATTGGAATCTCTATTACGGTCTCCGCAGCCTGACCGGTTACGATTTCGAGAAGATGATCCCGATCACAGAAGACTATGAACTCCTTTTAAACAATTGACAATTCATAAATCATAAATCATAAATTATAAATTATAAATCATATACATGGACAAGCCCATAGCAAAGAAACCCGTTTATTACCGCTACCGCTGGCATATCGCCGGGGGAATCGCATTTATTGTTCTTCTCGTCTATGTCGGGATCGCCGCCTCTGGTGGCAGGAAGCTCCGTACCGATGCAGAAAACCTGATCATCGGAGAAGCGACAAGCGACAAATTTCTGGAATATGTAGACGTCGAAGGTGTCGTGCAACCCATCCTCACCATCCAGATCAACACCCGCGAAGCCGGTAGCGTGGACAGGATCATTGCAGAGGAAGGAACTATGATGAACAAGGGAGACACGATCCTGACACTCAACAATCCCGACCTTATCCGCGCCATCGAGGACCAACAGGATGAATGGGAAAAGCAGCTGATCTCTTATCAGGAGAAAGAGATTGAGATGGAACAGAAAAGTATCGACCTGCAACAAAAGACCTTACAGACGACCTACGAACTGAACCGGCTCAAAAAAAGCTATGCACTCGACGAAGAGGAATTCAATATGGGAGTCAAAAGCAAAGCACAGCTCGAAGTGGCCCGGGACGAATTCGACTATAAAACCCGAAGCACCGCTTTGCAGTTGGAAGGTTTGCGCCATGATAGTGCAGCTACGATCTTGCGCCGTGAGTTGATGAAAAACGATCTTGAACGGGAACGTAAAAAGTTTGAACGTGCCCGGGAACGCATGGAGGACTTGGTTGTTCGTGCTCCTCTCACCGGACAGCTCAGTTTTGTGAAAGTAACTCCCGGACAACAGGTGCAAAGTACCGAAGCGATCGCCGAGATCAAAGTCCTCGATCAGTTCAAGATCCATACTTCCCTCAGCGAATACTATATCGACCGGATCACCACCGGTCTACCCGCCACCATCACCTGGCAAAACAAGAAGTACCCGCTCCGGATCACCAAAGTCGTTCCGGAAGTCAAAGACCGGAACTTCGATGTCGACCTGGTCTTTACGGAGGCAAGCCCGGAGAACGTACGCATCGGAAAAAGTTTCCGTGTCCAGATCGAACTCGGACAACCGGAAGAGGCCCTCGTCATCCCACGTGGCGACTTCTTCCAGGCCACCGGCGGCCAATGGATATACAAACTAAACGAATCCGGCACGAAAGCCCGGAAAACCCCGGTCAGCATCGGTCGCCAAAACCCGCAGCAATACGAAATAACCGGCGGCCTCCAACCGGGCGACAAGGTGATTGTCACAGGATATAGTACCTTTGGGGATGCGGAAGAACTGATTTTAAAATAATATTCGAATCATGATACTACAACATTATATCAAAATTGCATTTCGTAACTTGGCAAAATATAAAGTACAATCTGCCATCAGTATTGTCGGCTTGGCAATCGGGCTGATCTGTTTTACATACGGATGGAACTGGTACAGGTATGAAACGAACTACGACGGGTTCTACCCACAATCCGGACAAATTTACCGAATATACGGAATCGATAAACAAACGGGAAAGAAATCGGAGGAATTACCGCTTATTCTGGCACGCAAACTGAAAAAAGATTTCCCGGAAGTAATAGAGACAACGCAGATTTATTCCAAATACGGCTCGACTTTCAAATATGGAGAAACAAGGTTAGAGGATCCGGACGAGGAATTCATTGACGAACAGTATTTCAAATTCTTTCCACGTCCCGTAATTTGCGGTAAAAGGGATGATATCCTGAAAACGCTGGATGAGATAGCCGTCACCCGCTCTTTTGCCGTGAAATATTTCAAAACACCGGAGGAAGCATTAGGCAAAACCCTTGAAAACGGATATCGCAAAAGCATTACGATCGTGTCCGTCCTGGAAGATTCGCCCAACAACTCCATGATGCAAGCCGATGTTTATGAACTGGACAAATTCGACCGTGACCGGGAAAACCGGATCACGGACGAAAAACAATGGGCCTTGCTAAACACTAAAATCTATCTATTATTAGCACCCAACATTAATATAAAAGCTTTTGAGAAGAAGATCAATTCTTATATAGTCGAACATGAATATAATAAATCAATTTTGTTAAAGTTGGTTCCCCTGACAGATGTCCGTCATACATTCGGAAGTGAATTGACATTTAATCTTTCCTACATCCGGACATTCACGGTAACCGGCCTCTTATTGTTACTCTGCGTTTTCTTTAATTTCACCAATCTGCTGTTGAATCGTATCTACTTACGGAACAAAGAAATGAAATTGAGAAATGCGATCGGCGCTGATAAAAAGAACTTGGTTATCCAGTTGTTGCTGGAATTGACATTGCTTGTCGGGATCAGTTTTCTATTGGCTTCCTGCCTGTTGGAATTAACCGCTGGCGGTTTCTCACACCTCTTCGATACGACATTACAGCGAAAGTTATTATTCAGCCATCTTTGTATCATAGCAGGCATTAGCTGGCTGACACTCATGATTGTCAGTCTACCGTTATTCTTGCATTTTGTACGCGCTTCTTCTCTATTAATATCCGGAGGAATCTCTCCTACCCGGAAAAGCGGTTTCCGCAAAATCAGCATGACACTCCAACTATGTATCTGCATATTCTTCCTGATGAGCACATTTATCATGTTCAGGCAAATATCTTTCATGAAACATAAAAACTTGGGATTCCAGAAAGAGGGTCTGATACAGATGGAAATGACATTCAACGACCGGGAAGGAATCAGTCGCGAGATTTCTTCATTAGCAGTCCTAAAAGGATTCACACAAGCCGGAATATTTACCATCACCCATGAACCTTATACACAAAACGAAGTCGAATGGGAAGGTAAGCCTCTGGATTTCAATCCAAACTTCCAAGTCCTGCAAGTAGGCAGCAACTTCTCGGAAGTTTTTAACATACCGATGCTGAAAGGCCGTTTCATCAATGACGGCGATCTGGCAGACAATGGAGATTGGCGAGCTTCTTGGACAAAAGCCGTCATCAATGAAGAAGCTGCTCGCATCATGGGCATCGATAACCCGATCGGCAAGAAAATCAGTATTTGGAATTATACGATCATGCAAGACGGAAGCAGAGGACGTGCCGAAATGGAGATCGTCGGGATCATCCAAAACTTCCAAGCGGCCAGTTTGCGCAACCCGATCCTGCCACAAGTGATCGTAATCGACCAAAGCAAATGGAACAGTTATTTTTATTATGCCCGTACCGAACCCGGAAAAGAAAAAGCCACGATCAAAGCAATCCGGAATATATTCAAAAAACACTCTAAGTCAGGCGATCCCACTACCTGCAATGTACAGACCATAAGCCAGATACTTGATCGGCTCAGCACTTCCGAAGATGCCAGCCTGCAGCTCTTTACTTTGCTGGCTCTGTTCTGTACGCTAATCTCCATCTTCGGGCTTTATTCCATTTCATCCAGCAATATGGAACAACGAAGGAAAGAAATTGCCATACGGAAAGTGATGGGAGCCTCTGCCGGCACGATTGTCAAAATGTTTTTTATGGAATATCTGACAATTGCATTGATAGCCAACCTTCTTGCATTGCCACTCGCGTGGTTGTTCATGCAAAGTTGGTTGCAGCAATATGCCTATCGGAGCCATATCTCTGCCTGGATGTATATCGTAATCGTATTTGCCACCATCACTCTGATCATCGGAACCGTCCTCTATCAGACGATACAGGCTGCCCGGACCAATCCTGCGGAAGTGATCAAATCGGAATAATAACAAACTAAATCATTGAACCATGCTACACCATTACATCAAAATAGCTTTCCGTAATCTCTTGAAATATAAATTGCAATCATTCATCTGTATCGTCGGGCTCGCAATCGGATTTACAAGTTTCGCGTTATCGTCGCTCTGGATACGATATGAACTGACCTACGATACGTTTAGGAAAGACGCAGACCGGATCTATTACGTCCGGATGGAATCGGAAACCGATGACCAAGGATTATCAAGCGTTACACCTTACCCGCTGGCCCGATATTTGAAAGAGACATTCCCGGAGATAGAGGAAAGTTGCAACACGAGTGCCTGGAAAACCGATTTCCTCTACAACGAGAAGAAATACGAATCTTTCGACATGGTCATGGATTCAGCTGCCGAACATATGTTCGAAATAGAACTGATCTCCGGTAGCCGGGATTTTATGATCCCGAAAAGTAACAAGATCGCGATCACGGACAAGCTTGCCAAAGAGGTCTTCGGCACAAAGGACCCATTAGGTGAAAAACTGAAAATTTGGTCTGACGATATGGAAATATGTGCCATAGTCAAAAGTCAGGACCAGCACTCGAATTTCCCGTTCGGAATACTGAAGCCGTCCCGACAAACGGAGGAATGGAACGTAGCCTATTGTCAGACTTTTATAAAGGTCCGTCCGGAAACGGATATGAGAGCTTTTAAAAAGAAACTTTACGAACATAAAATAAAGAAAGACAGAGACTCGCTGAGTCATTTCGTTCTGACGTCAATCACCGCCATGCGGTATGACCACCCCGAAGAAGAGCCAACTATCAAGTTCGAACATATCTTGCTATTCGCTCTTGCCGGAGGATTGGTAATCCTGTGCGCACTATTCAACTATCTGACCCTATTCGTAAACCGTATACGAATACGCAGTAAAGAGATCGGGCTTCGGAAAGTGTGCGGCTCGTCTGACGGCAATCTGTTTGTCCTGTTCGCTTCCGAATACCTGCTTACGCTTTCCATCTCTCTTTTAGCCGGAATAGCCTTGATCGAAATCATACTGCCTGTATTCCAAGAATTATCGAATGTAAAAACGGATTCGTTCAGTCTCTATCTGGAAACATTCGTCTATTTCGGATTCATCACCTTACTGGCTTTCCTGTTCTCTTTATTCCCTATCTACTATTTCAGGAAGCGTTCGCTACAAAAGGCCCTTAAAGGTTCGTCTGACGGAAAAGGAAAGAACCTCTTCCCCAAAGCAAGCCTTACCTTGCAATTGATAATCAGCATCGGATTCATATTCTGTTCGTCGGTACTGATCAAGCAAATCCATCACTTGCACACCACCGATATCGGACTAAACCGGAAAGACCGGGGCGATGTCCGTATATATCCCCAAACAGACGGTTTGAAAGAAGAAATTGCCAAACTCTCCTCCATCGCCGAAGTATATCCGGATGAAAACGATCCACTATTTCCAAGCCATTCACGTTCCTACAGGTCCTTTACCGATTGGGAAGGCAAGCCGGCCTCTGTGGAAGGTCTTACGATCCAAATAATCCCATGCAACAATCGCTACTTTGAATTTTATGGTCTGCAATTGCTAAAAGGCAAGTTGCCGGAAGGAGATACCGAACGGCACATACTCCTAAACGAAGCAGCTGTAAAGGAATTGAAGATCGACAACCCGATTGGCAAAACACTTAGCCGCAAAGATCAGAAAGGATTTATCATCGACGGCATTTTCAAAGACTTTTATATCGCACCTCCTACCGTTCCGGTAAAGCCGGTTATGCTCGAGTTCAGTCCGGGAAAAAAGAATATACAGAATGATTATTCAACGACTGCCATATTCCGGCATCAGCCGGGAAGCCGCGAACTGTGCAAACAACAGGTTGAACAGTTGGCAAAGAAAATGCAACCGAACGCCGTCGACATACATGTTACTTTTATGGAAGAAGAGTATGAAAAGTTTCTGAAATCGGAAAAGGCGCTACTCAAGATGCTTGACTTCGTGACTATAGTCTGTATTTTGATCTCATTGTTCGGCGTATTCTCTCAAGTAACTCTGGACTGCGAACAGAAGAAGAAAGAAATCGCTGTCCGTAAAGTAAACGGGGCAGAGGCCTCCGATATCATGAGAATGTTTTTTGCCGGTAATCTCCGCCTGCTATGCATCGCTTCGGTCATAGCATTTCCGGCCAGTTACCTGATCATGAAATCATGGATTGAAAACTATGTGTTGCAAGCAGCAATCAGTTGGTGGCTTTATCCGGTCATCTGGGGTGTACTGGTCCTGCTGCTGACTCTTTGTACCGGTTGGCGCATACAGAAGGCAGCGAACCAGAACCCGGCAGAAGTGATCAAGTCGGAATAAGAATGTCTTTGAACAATATCTTATAACAAACAATCAGATTATGTTATCACACTATGTCAAAGTTTCTTTTCGGGAACTACTGAAATACCGAACTCAATCAATTGTCAGCATCATTGGTCTGGCCGTAGGATTTACTGCCTTCATTTTAGGAGGTTACTGGCTATGGTGGGAGACACATTTCGATAATTTCCATCCGGAAGCAGACCGACTTTACTGCCTGACGACAGAAGGACTTGTCAAGCGTGCCAACGGAACACAATCAGATTTAGACCAGTTACATATTAACGACCGGGAAGAATTATTCAAGCTGCTCCCCGAAATCGAAGCCTCTTGTTCATTCAACCACCTCAGCTTTACATTGAAACAGGACAACGAAGCAATCAACCTGCATGGAATGGAAAGCGAACAGTCCTTCTTCGACCTTTTCCGGACAGATTTTATCGAAGGGACTCACCAAGGGGTCATTCCCGACGGCAGTTCTGTCATTTTAACGGAACGGACAGCCCACAAATTGTTCGGGACAACAAACTGTATCGGCAAGGAAGTCGTATTGGATAATAATCTTCGTCCCTCTGTAGTCGGTATTATCCGTAACTATCCGGATAATACTGATCTGCTGTTCGACTTTCTGTTGATCAGAACTCCTCAACCCAATCATGTCAAACGCATGACGACCTACGTGCGGCTCCAAAAGAATGCGAATGTGGCAAATGTACGGAACAAACTGGCGCACTATAAAAGTCATGCCGAAGACACATGGGATCGCGAACAGGTAAAAAACTGGAAAATAAACCTGCTGACAGCCTCCGAAGTGCATCTTCGGTGTCACCCTGAATTGACAGACCGCATCCGTAACATTCATATCCTGGCTTTAGCTGGGGCAATGGCTTTCCTTAGCGCTCTGATCAACCTACTTGTCCTTTTTATCGGTCAACAGCAACGAAAACAACAAAAAAACCGGTCTTATCTTTGTATAGGAGCCTCAACCACAAGTATGATTACAAAAAGTTTCATCGAACTGGCACTTCCTTTGATCATCGCCTTCCTGATTTCTTTCTGTCTGATCGAGAGCATCTATCCTTACTATGAAAGCTATACGACCTGGAACCGGTATGGTATCTATGAGAACGTCAGTCGCCACCTTTCACGAACTTCACTTTTAGGCAATACGCTGTCACTCGCTGGAATCTGTATGTTGGTATTCCTTCTTATCTGTTATTATCCGATACGAAATCTTTTGGAGCATAAAATACAGAAGCCTGCTCTTTTCAAACAGGGCCTGATCATCGTTCAGATATTTATCGGTTCACTGTTCTTTATCACCTCCATCGGATTGTTCCGACAGTTGCATTTTATCCTTTCAAAAGATAAAGGGATCGATTATGAACGGGTCATACAGGTAGATTTAGGATATGGCACCTCCTTTCAGACGGATTTAAGTGTTTTGAAACCGGAAATGGCCAACCATCCGTATGTAGAAGAAGTCACATACACCTGCGGGAACACTCCGGTCTTTACGGAACAAGGGGATTGGTACGGTTCCTTTTACTCGTATTTCTGTTTCGATCCGAATGAAGCCAAACCCAATAGTTACAACCCGGTAATCGTTGCCGACAAGGACTTCTTTTCGTTCTTCAAACTGCAACTGAAAGCAGGTAGCTGGCCATCAGATGCAACCCCATATAGCTATATGGTAAATGCAACTTGCCTGCAAACATTAGGCTACACGGATCTGCTTGAACGGCCTATATACATAAAAGGGCAAGCAAGCCAAGCCCGAGTTTGCGGTGTCATCAAAGACTATCTCTACGCTCCGATGCAATATCCTATATTACCGCTGTTCTTCACCACATACGAAAATCCGATGGTAAAAGACTTCGAGCGTCCTTACCTTATTTATGTCCGCTATGCAAAAGGATATAAAAAAGAAGTGCTGGAACATCTTCACGAGATAACATCACATATTCAGAATGACAATGTCAACCAGAGTAAAATGTTTACGGAGTTATCCGATCTGGTTGATCTTTTCAACTGGCCGGAGAAAGTGATTTTTACAATCTTTAGTATCCTTTCTCTGGTTTGTATCCTTATCTCCACATTCGGCATTTACTCTCTGGTGAGCCTCGCCACCGAACAGCGGCGGAAAGAGATTGCCATCCGCAAAGTAAACGGAGCTACCTTTTATCACATTCTTCAACTGTTCTTCCGGGAGTATTTCATATTAGTGACATTAGGCAATGTTTTTGCTCTTCCAGTCGGCTACTTGGTTATAAAACGTTGGCTCGAGACATACGCCAACCATACCACATTGCCGGCAGGATTGTTCCTGTTGGTTTTCCTTATCACCTGTGGGATCGTGCTGCTCTCTATATTCCGTCAGGTCAAAAGGGCAGCCGCCACCAATCCGGCAGAGGTAATCAAAACGGAATAATAAAAACAAAAACATAATAACGACAAAAACATCACATCATGTTCAAACACTACTTGAAAATGGCTATCCGCCAAATTCTTAAAAACAAGATCCAGTATTTGCTTTCCATCATCGGAATCGCAGTCGGACTTCTTTGTTTCAGTATGACCTCTTATTATATCAGAAGATTCAATAACCAGTTTATTGCTTGGGCAAACAGCGATCGGATGGCGAATATATATGCCAAATCGGCCCAATACGGTTATGAGGACCCTTATATTCCAGGCGAGGTGGTGCAAGAACTGATGGGGAATCCGATCACCGGAATTGGGCAAATCGCTTATTCATACGGATACGGCCAAGCCAATATTTCCATATCCAAAGAGAACCAGAAAGAAATCCCGTACCAATGCAGCATCCAGAATGTCACAAAAGATTTTCCGAACATATTCGGCATTCAAACGTTGGAAGGCCAGACACCGACACTCAAACCGGGAGAAGTATTCATCAGCGAATCATCCGCGAAAAAAATATTCGGAGCAGAAAACCCTATCGGAAAAACACTCTATTTCAGTCGTGCAGACAGCGACACGTCTGCCATCCACTATTCCACAATCAGCGCCGTTATCAGGGATTTTCCGGATGGGACACGGGAAAAGAGTGACTTTTATTTCCTGGAAACAGCCGGCATCCAACCAAAACGTAAATACCGAGATCTGGTGGTCCTGCTGGATAAAGGTGTTTCAAGCAAAGAAATAAACCAAAGGTTACGCCAACAAATACCGGCTTTTGGAAAAAACAACGATCACTATCTGACAGCACGCACTTTCAAGGAAGAGATGTACAAACCGGATAATCTCAGTGCGACATTCTTCATCCCGTTGATCGGCCTCCTGATATTGATTGCCGCGATGATAAACTTCCTGAAGTTCTGCATTCAGTCGTTCTATAACCGGACACGAGAACTCAGTTTACGGAAATGCTTAGGTTCAGACGCAAAAGGATTGTTCAGATTACTCTTCAGCGAGATTGCGGTTCTTTTCATCCTGTCGGCATTGGCAAGTCTCGTCCTGACCGAATGGATAGTGCCTGTTTATTATCAGTATATGGCCTCGAAAGAAACGATCAACGAGAATCTGTTTATCCATACGCCTACCTTGATCCAGCAGGAAATGGAGTATCTCTGTTTCTTGTTTGTTCTCTGCGCCTTGATTGTGTCATTGGTCATCTTCCGCATCAAACATATCACATTGACAGAAGGAATAAAAGGCGTGAAACGGCAGAAACATAGTATAAGGAACTTCATGTTAGGAGTCCAACTGTTCATCTGTTTCCTTTTTATTGCCGGAGCTATCGGACTAAGAAATATTTACCACCTCGCAGAAGAAAAAAGGAACAACACGCTGACGGAAGAAGAATGTACCCGTATCTGGAAGATAGAACTTTGGGAACCGCAAGTACAAGGACACGAAGAAGAGATCGTCTCCCGTATCCGTACGCTTGCCGGGGTTGAAGACGTGCTTTTAGAGACTCCCGGCAAATATCTGGATTATAAGAACAAACAGGGAGAGACACTGCACGGGATACATTTCCTCACCAGTAAAAACTACCCGTCTTTCATGAAACTTCCGATAGAGGGAAGAATGCCACAGGCGGCTAACGAAATAGTGGTTTCACGGTCGCTTATCTGGGAATTGGAGAAAGACGGGGAAAAGAATCCGACATCCGTACAATTGGGAGACCAGACTTTCCAGATTACCGGCATATATGAGCAACTACCGTTCGAACCGGTATATACCCAAGATCAAATGGCTAAAGCCAATCAATCTCAATATCACCGTTTCTCCTTCATCTCCGTTCCTAAGGAACCGAACTATAGGGTCGCTTACATCAAATGCATAGCCGGACAGGAACAGAACGTACGGAAAGAAATACTCAAAATCGTACATAACTGGTTGCCGGCATCCATTCCTTTCCTGCTGACCACCAAACAAGAGGAGCGATTCCGGCTCAATGGAGGGGAGATGCTGATAAGCGACCTGTTCAGCCTATTGTCCGTTATCAGCATAGTCATTACAGTCCTGGGTATCTATTCCGCCATTACACTCGACACGGTCAGCCGGCAAAAAGAAGTCGCCATACGGAAGATCAACGGAGCCGGCCCTAAGGTCATTGCGCTATTGTTCGGTAAACTATATATCCGTTTACTTGCCATTTCAGCCATCCCTGCGCTGGCAATCGTCTATATGCTCCTGCGAATATTGACGCAAGAAAAGATAACGATTGATCCCGGCTGGTTAAACAATCCATTGATGTGGCTGGCAATCCTCCTTCTGACCACCACTATCGTATTCGTAACCGTCGCCTATCGTATCTGGCTGATTTCACGGTTGAACCCGGCAGAGGTAATCAAAACGGAATAAAGGAGGGTATGTTCCCACATTAAGCGCGGGAACACAGCACTAAAAACAATTAATATTTTGGATGATAAGACAAATTACATGAATTAGGGCTTATCATAAGCCAACATGTTTCACTTTTGTCCTCAAAACATTAATATTTATCTTATGAACACAAAAACATTAATCGCATTGCTCATGACAGGAGCAGGCTTTGCCTCCTGTTCACAGCCGATTCCCTCCTACACGGTAATGGGAAGTATCCCCGATTCTACCTTTAATGGGAAAACAGTCTATATCTTCGACCGGGATAAGGGGCAAAACATTGACAGCGCAGTGATTGAAAACGGAGCGTTTACGTTCACCGGTCAGATTGACACCGCTGTTTTATGCCTAACCCAAGTCGGAAGGAAATACTATACCACCTTCATGCTTGAAAACGGTACCATCCAACTGAACATGGAAACTCCGAACAGCGCGTCCGGCACTCCCTTGAATGAGACCTTCAGCAGCTATATCCAAGAAGAAAAAAGAATCAGTGAACTCTTCCAGAACAAAATGAAAGAGATCCGGGAGCAGGAACAAGATAAAAGCAAAGTCCAAGAATTGACAAAGACCTATTACGACAATGAGTATAAGCCGGCCTATATGGCTATGCTGAAGGACTTCATCGATAAAAACCAAGATAATTACATTGGTGCTTTTGCCCTTCAAAACCTATCGAACTTTATGAACCCGGAAGAAATGGAATCTATCATTGCCCAATCCAGCGCCTTTATCCAAAGTAGGAACATCATCCGGAAACTGAGCCAACGGATTACCAACCTGAAAAAGACGGCCGTCGGACAACCTTTCACCGACTTTACAGTGGAAACCGAAGATGGCAAAAAGGTTTCCCTCTCCGACTATGTAGGAAAAGGGAATTATGTATTGGTTGACTTCTGGGCAAGCTGGTGCGGCCCCTGTCGTGCAGAGACCCCGATACTGGCAGAAGTGTATAACCAATACAAGGATAAAGGATTCCAAGTACTTGGTGTAGCCACATGGGACCAGCCGAAAGATACAAAGAAAGCCATCGAAGATTTGAAGATTACTTGGCCACAGATTCTCAATGCCCAGAACACGCCTTCTGAACTGTACGGCTTCAACGGAATTCCGCATATCATCTTGTTTGGCCCTGACGGGACAATCGTAGCTCGCGACTTGAGAGGCGATGCGTTGAAAGCAAAAGTAAAAGAGATGATGCAATAATATAACATGCACAAACAACTGCTTATAGTGATGTTGATTTGTCTGAAAGGTGCCGATTATATATCTGCACAGCAGTGGACAAAAAAGGATTCAGTCTGGCTCCAGAACGTCTTGTCCGGTAAAGAAAAGCTGGAACTGAATCCAGAGACGATGAAAGCGATTCAATCAGGTTCTTTTATAAACTTGGATGAACCGGCTTCCGACATGAAAATGTCACCGGTAACCCCGTTACCCATCCTCAAAGATTTCACCGAATACATACAAACAGATTCAACCCATCGTAAAATAGCATTAAAGGACCTGCCTCCTGGTGTTTTCTGGTTATATGCTCCTCCTCCCGGTAAATTTTTACCGGTCTATAAAAATATGCTCGAAACATGGAAAAACGATCCTATGAATCGTTCTCATAACACAGGCTTCGTCACTTTCGACTTCGCAGAAATGACCAGCAGGAAGAGTTATATACACAAACGTAATGCCAAAAGAGATGGGACATGGAGAAATTACAACAATCTGCCTACTCCCGACATCATCAAGAAAAAGAAGAAACTCGCAACTGGCCATCCGGAATTTGCCAGGCAGGATACGCTTTTGTCACGCAAGGATTCGTTGCAGTTAAAAGACACGACACACGTAACCTCCTTTGCTCCGATGAACTAAACAGCCCATAGAATAAATTTTCAAAAAAAGTCGTATCATTTTGCAACAATCCAGTGTCATATAACGTCTTATAGTTATACAAGAAATATTAATCGGAAACAGGTTATGACAAAAATACAACTATTAGCTACACTGTTGGCACTTTTCATCTTTGCCATGCTGGGAGCATGCAGTAATGAAGATTATCCGGAACCGGATGTTTTCAAGGTAACACCAGACCTCCGCACCCGTATCAATACTGGGATAAAAATGGCTTCCCGCACAGAAAAGAGGCTTTTCAACGAGACATTCAACTCTTTTCTTCACAAATGCGATGAAATGGGATCAGAAAATACTCCCTATCAATATATGGAAACGGAAGAGTATGCAGATCTGAAAAAGCTAATACTGTCATCCTCTCCCGCTACCTGCTATTTGTTAATGGACCGCTACCTAAAACGAAATCCCCCTTTCTTCTCTTTCATTCTGAACGATCTGATCGAAACAGCCTACCCCAATACAGCGGATAAGATTGCTAACCGGATGAAGTCGTTGACTACCGTACAGGAAACAATGGAGCTATTCCCTCAGGTTTGCTTGGAAATCTGGCTGGATGAAATTGAGAGCCGTTAGGTTACTCCCACTCCGGCGGTTCCTGCCCCAGCAAATTCTTGACGAAGAAATCGTGCATTTTGTGCATTTCAAACGGACCGCCGAGGCTGTGCGTCTTGCCTGGTAGATAAAGCTGTTCGAAATTCTTGTTTGCTTTCATCAAGGCACTAACAACCTGCAAGGTGGAAGCCGGATCGACGTTGTCATCCAGTTCACCGTTGATCAGGAGCAACTTGCCTTTCAGACGGTAAGCATTGTCGACATTGGAGGAGGTGCTATAAGAGGCGTCGATCGGATAGCCC
>NZ_MNQY01000110.1:0-19012 GCF_001915675.1 Parabacteroides sp. merdae-related_45_40
CATTCTTGTCCTTGAAGCTCTCCTCTTTCTTTTCTTGCAGTAGGACAGATAGGATTCCGCCACATTCCTGTATTTGTTGCGCGGACGCCTTATGCCCAGAGATCCCTGCAATGCCGGCATATATGCCTGTAGAGCCATTCGATGCTTTCCTAAAGGAGTTTGTTTATTATTCTTGATTTGACACTTTCAAGGAAAAATAGAAGGTGGTGCCTTTCCCTTCTTCGGAATCAAACCAGAGCTTGCCACCGAGTTGTTCGACAAAGTCTTTACACAGCATTAATCCCAAGCCAGATCCCTTTTCGTTATTTGTCCCATAAGAAGTAAAATGAGTGTTTGACCTCAATAGCTTACCCTGGTCTTCTTTTTTGATCCCTTTACCTGAATCTTTTACACTGACAACGACAAAATCCCCGTCTGTTTTGGTTGATACTGTAATCAAACCTTTTTCGTAGCTGAACTTGACTGCGTTGGAAATCAGGTTACGGACGATAGTTTTTACCATATCGATGTCTGTCGATCCCATCAGTTCTTTATCCAGACCTTCAAGCATGATGGATATGCCTTTCTGGGTAGCCATTGGAATAAATATCTCGGCAGTGCTGTTGACTATGCTGTTGATGTCGACTTGTTGTCTGTAAATGTTCTGTTTGTTCAGGCGATTCTTTGCCCACTTCAAGAGGTTGTCGAGAAGCTGGAATATCTCTTCCGATGTCTTGTTCATCATCTGAAGCATTTCGTATACCTCATCGCTAACCTGATTCTTATCGACCATCATCAGGATGGCGTTATTCATCATCTTCAAAGAACCAAGCGGAGAGCGTAAATCGTGTGCAATAACGGAATAGAGCGTGTCGCGGGATTCGATTGTATTTTCAAGTTCCTGCTTGATACGTTTGATACTGAACAGTTCGTAACGGTGGGCGACACGTTTCACCAATTCTTCCCGTTGGAAAGGTTTTGTTACATATTCTGTTGCTCCCAACTGATAACCTTTTACGATACTTTGCATATCGCTCAAAGCTGACATGATAATGACGGGGATGTTGTTGGTTTCCGGATTGCTTTTCAAATGCTGCAGTACCTCGTATCCGTCCATCTCTGGCATCATAATATCAAGCAGAATAAGATTGGGATGCCTTTCTTGGGCAATGCGTAGCGCTTTAGCTCCGCTATCTGTCGTCAGTAGCGTATAACCTTCTTTTTTTAGTATCGCTTGCACAAGCATAACGTTAGTTGGCACATCGTCCACCACTAATACAGTATATTGTGATGCTAAGTTTTCCATTTGATTCTGTACTTTTCTTGATATTCAAATACTATCAATGATACAAATGTATTTAATTCTGTCGACATAATCGTCTTTTCCCCTAAAATAAATTCCATTTCTGAAGAATAATTCTTTTATATATTAAATGTGTCCAACTAAAACGCTTGATATAGGATGAGATGGGGCTTTTTATTAAAATTATTATTTAAGTTTGCACCATGAAATCGAATTTAGTTCTTTTAGCGCTCATATTAGCCAGCTGTCAGCCGGAAATGCCTGTAACCTCCTCTATTCTGGTAAAGGGAGATGGTTTGACAGTCCCTGTTAACAAGGAACTGTATGGTTTGACCATTGAGGAAATCAACCATGCGGTGGATGGCGGTATTTATGCGGAACTGATACAAAACCGGAGCTTTGAAGACGGGGTTCCTCCCTTGAATTGCCCGTACGACCCTGTCCGCCGGGTTCTGACTACCCCAAATGGATGGACTATTCCTTTCCTGCGTTCTGATTCGGTACCGGGATGGCGTTGCTTTTCTGCGACGTCTTATATGTATCCCGATACTAAGGAATTGATTAATGACAAGAACCGGCGTTCTCTGCTGGTTTCGGTGTCTGCTTCAGCCGAATCAGGAAAAGGAGGTGTCATTGCCGAAGGATATGGAGGAATACCGCTTCGGAAAGGTGAGAAATATGATTTGTCTTTTTATATGAAAGGAGCCTCTATGGCTTCGAAGACCGTAAGTCTGACTTTGGTCGATTCTACCGGAAAAACGGCCCTAAGTGAAGTTTTTCGGGTAGCACCAGCTTATGAGTGGAGGAAGTACAAGTACACTTTTACCGCAACCTCGAATACAAATAAAGCCGTGTTGACGATAACGACTGACAGTTCGGCTGTTTTCTGGCTGGATGTTGTTTCTCTGTTTCCGCAAAATACATGGAAAGGCCGTCCGAATGGATTACGTCCGGAACTGATGGAACTGATTGCATCATTGAAACCTGCTTTCATTCGCTTCCCCGGTGGAAGTTTTGTAGAAGGGTATACGGCGGGAACCTATCCGGTCTGGCGTGAAACCGTAGGAGACATTGCCGAACGCAAACATTTTTGGAATGTGTGGGCATACGGTACGACGAACGGCATCGGCTATCATGAATATCTCCAGATGTGTGAAGATTTGGATGCTGAACCGGTCTATGTCATTAATAGTGGTGTGACCAATCAAAGTCGTCGTCCGCGTTATGAAGACATAACGGCAATGGGGAAACTAGTACAAGATGCCTTAGATGCCATCGCTTATGCTAATGAACCGGCCGATTCCATTATGGGAACTTTGCGAGCTAGTCACGGACATCCGGAACCTTTCGAATTGAAGTATGTGGAGATCGGCAGTGAAAATTACGGACCGGAATATACGAAGCGTTTCGAGTTGTTTAAAAAAGCGATCCAAGAGGCTTATCCGGAGGTTATGGTGATAAGCAGTTCCGACATAAGAGGAAAGAACAGAAATGAATGGTCAGATACTCATTTTTATTCGAGCGAATCATTTTTGATCTCTAATCACAACCGTTTTGTTGCCGGACAGTATACGCGCCGGATGCCTCCTGTCTTTATCGGAGAGTTCGGCTTGTCCGGTGGGGCAGCTCCCGGAAGTTTGCGGGCGGCCATTGGGGAGGCTTGCTTTCTTGCAGGGGTAGAAAACGGACAGGAGATTGTGAGGTGTTTGGCTTATGCCCCTGTTTTGGGAAATACAAAATACAAAATAGAACGTTATCCGGTCATCTTTTTTGACGGTGAACAGATTGCTCTTTCTCCTTCTTACTATCTGTTGCAAATGTTTAGCAGCAATAGGGGAGACGAAGTGCTGAAGACCGAAGTCCGCACCTATCAGAAACCCCAGGTGACCTTCGGACGCGCCGGTATCGAAATGTTCGATAACAGCTATGAATTCAAGGAGGTGAAAATAGACAATTCGCCGGTTACGGAAGGGGCTGTCATGACCGGAGGCTGGACGGTCGGACAGGGTACGTTGACGCCGGTTGCAAACAGGTGGAACTATATCCTTTTAGGCGATCCGTCTGCCTATGACTATACGTTCTCGGCGGATATCAGGCGGACGAAGGGGAGCGGGCAAGTCCAATTCCGTGTGCGTGACAACGGGCTGTTTGGAGAACGAAATGACTATATCGGGTTGACGATTGGTTCTGGTGTTGTAGAGTTCTATCGCCAGGCGGGAGGTGTGAGGGATACGTTACGTACACCTGTTCTTTATCCGTTCCAAAGTAATCGTTGGTATAACGTGAAGATCGCTTGCAAAGGCGAACAAATCGGTTGTTTTGTGAATGACACGCTGGTTCATGAGACGATACTTCCCGGCATACCTTCATTGGTCTCTACTGCGGCGTTGGATAAGGAGGCTCATACGATTATACTGAAGGTGATCAATACGACTCAGCACGAAGAGAAGACGGAGTTGAACCTGCAAGGCGTCAGTGTCAAAAATACGGCGGAAATTATTCAGCTCACAGGAGATCCCGAAGCGCGTAACACTTACGACCACCCCAGCGTGGTCGTACCGGAGACAAAAGAAATATCCTTCTCGTTGAGCGGTCCCAAAGTGTACAATTTTCCTCCTAACTCGATTACGATAATGAAATTGAAGATCGACTGACAGGGCGACTGGCATCGGATTCAAAACCGATGCCGGTCGCGCGTCCAACCGATGCCGATCCATTGACTGCCGGATGCCTGCCGGATGAAATAAAAAAGGCTACCTCAGTAATGAAGCAGCCTTTTTCCGTTTAGTATCGCATTGATTAATGGACTAACATTTCAGGAGTGATCTTGACAAACTTGTCGGAGTCGTCTTTGCGAAGTTTCACGCTGCCATCGTTCCAGTTTGAGGGCCAGCCGCCAATGATATGTCCTAAGAATACCACTTTGATCTCATGCAAGCCTTTCGACAATGCAGCCGAACTGTCGTGGCGGGAGAAGCGTTTCACTTCACCTGCATTGTTCACTAACAATTTGCCGTCGATCCATACTTCTTCGTTGTCGGAAGAAATGTAGTAAACGCCATCTTCAGGGATGTTGACGTAACCAGTTGCTATGGCAGCATATTGTTTGACACCGCGCATAGATTCGCTTGACTTGACAACACTGGTGATTTCACGCAAATCCTTGATAACCGATTTCTTCCATTCTTTTACGTCTCCCAGTTTGGAAGAATTCAAAAACATGCCGTCGGTCACTTGCATTTCCAATCCAGGAGTAGTTTTGGCAACCTCTCTAGCGGGGGCCAAAGCTTGCTTTTCAACCGTGATCGTACGAGTCTTACTCATCTTGCCGGAAGGCAATACGGAACGGATCTTCAGAACGCCGGATTCCGTGAATTCGATCGGAGCGGAATAGGCGGTTGATTCCGGAGTCGGTTCGGTTCCGTCGATCGTATAAACCACTTTGACCGGACGGGTAGTCTTGAATTCCAGAGAAGCCTTGTCGGTGAAAGCGACAAAATCGCATGAGCCGTTCGGTTGTTCCGGTTGCGGAATATGGTAGTTGATGTTCAGTTCGTCCAGACGGACCAAGGCATTATCCAGGCGACGTTCGAAGTCTTTATAATCCTTGCGTGCCAATGGAGTCCAGCCGATTTCAGCCAATGCCAGCACACGCGGATAGGCACGGTATTCCAATAGGTCAGTGTTGTACATATATTCGGACCACAGATTTGTTTGTACCCCCTTGATCAAATTAGCTTTTCCGGTAGCGACCAAAGTATCGGGTATCGGATTGTATGCATACACTCTTGATAACGGATCGTAACCGCCGATAGAAACCGGTTCGATCTTCGGATCACCTTGGAATTGGTCAATGTACATGCCACCGCTTCCTGGAGTCATGATCGCTTCATGTCCCATGTTTGCAGCAGCGATACCGCCTTCTTCACCACGCCAAGACATGACGGTTGCGGAAGGAGCGAGGCCGCCTTCGAGGATTTCATCCCATCCGATGATCTTTTTACCATGCTTTTCGGACAGGTATTTCTCCATGCGCTGAACGAAATAGCTCTGCAGCTTTTCTTCGGCAGAATGGTTCTTGTCGGCTTTCAGACCTTCCTCGCGGATGCGCTTCTGGCAGAGCGGGCATTCTTTCCAGCTTGATTTCGGGCATTCGTCACCACCGATATGGATATATTCGCCGGGGAAAAGAGGTGCGACTTCGTCGAAAACATCCTGCAGGAGCTCGAACGGTTTTTCCTTTCCGGCACACAATACGATGTCTTCTACCCCCCAGATGATACGCGGGGTGGTCGGTTCGCCCTTGCAAGACAATTCGGGATATGCGGAGATTGCAGCCAACTCGTGTCCCGGAAGTTCGATTTCAGGAACGATCGTGATAAAACGGTCTGCTGCATATTTTACCACTTCCTTGATTTGGTCTTGCGTATAAAAACCGCTATATTCCGTTCCTTCGCCATCTATGCGTTTGGAACCGACTTCTGTCAGTTTTGGGTATTTCTTGATTTCGATACGCCAGCCCTGGTCGTCCGTCAGATGCCAATGCATGCGGTTGATCTTGAACAAAGCTAATACGTCGAGATGTTTCTTTACGTTCTCTACCGGGATGAAATGACGGCAAGGATCCAGCATGATGCCGCGATATTCGAAACGCGGTTCGTCTTTCACTGTCACGCAGGATGCAGTCCAGGCGATACCGTTTACGACTGCCGGGCTTTGGATCTCGGCTGGAAGCAACTGCATGAACGTTTGCATGCCGTAGAACAAGCCTTGCGGGGTCTTAGCCTTAACCGTCACGCCTTGCGGAGTGACATCCAGCGTGTAGCCTTCGTCGTTTACATCCAGTGCCTCGTCGATCGCCAGTGCAATGCCGTTTGAGGCGGCCTTGTCACTGACCGTTATCTGGTAACCGGTGGCAAGATTCATCTGGGCGGCAAAATATTCGGCAACAGTTTTAGCTTCCGGAGTGGAGGCGGAGAAGGCTGTGTTTTTGCTTAGTTTAAAACTACCCTCGTTCTGGACGAGGCTTACCGGCGTCGGGATTACATTGATGCCCTGGTTGTAAGGCATCTGTTTAGTTGGCCCTTCGCTGCACGACGCAAGGATACAAAATGCTGCGCCGGCACAAAGTGATAAAAAAGTTTTCATTTTGGAATTTATGTAATTTGATTGATTTAGAAAGAAGGAAGAAATTTATGATTTTTGATTTACGATTTATTTCCGTGCCGCATAAATCATAAATCAAAAATCATAAATCAAAAATCATAAATCTATAGTGTTACCAAGCGAAGATAGGATATTCCTTCATGATGCCGTTCACTTTTTCGCGAACAGCCGTGATAGTCTTGTCGCATTCGGGTGCTGCCAGTACAGTGTCGATCAGTTCGACGATCTCGGCCATCAGCGGTTCTTTAGCGCCGCGGGTCGTGATAGCCGGAGTTCCGACACGGATGCCGGAAGTCTGGAATGCCGAACGGCTGTCGAACGGAACCATATTCTTGTTTACGGTGATATCGGCGGCTACCAATGCCTTTTCTGCCACCTTGCCGGTCAGTTCGGGGAACTTCTTGCGCAGGTCGATCAACATGCTGTGGTTGTCCGTACCGTCGGAGATGATCTTGTAACCTTTGTCCATGAATGCTTTTGCCATAGCAGCCGCATTGGCTTTTACCTGAGCCTGGTAGGTCTTGTATTCCGGTTCCAGCGCTTCGCCGAAGGCCACGGCTTTGGCGGCGATCACGTGTTCCAGCGGACCGCCCTGTATGCCTGGGAATACGGCGGAATCCAGCAGTTGGGACATCTTCTTGATCTCTCCCTTCGGTGTCTTCTTGCCCCAGGGATTCTCGAAATCCTTACCTAACAGGATGATGCCGCCACGCGGACCGCGCAAGGTCTTGTGGGTTGTGGAAGTTACAATATGGGCATATTCCAGCGGGTTATTCAGTAGTCCGGCTGCGATCAGTCCGGCAGGGTGAGCCATATCGATCATCAGAAGGGCACCGACCTTGTCGGCTATTTCACGCATCCGTTTGTAGTCCCACTCACGGGAATAAGCGGAACCGCCACCTACGATCAATTTCGGTTTTTCTCGTAAAGCGACTTCTTCCATCTGGTCGTAGTCTACACGACCGGTGTCTTCTTTTACATTATATTCTGTAGCGTGGTATAAAATACCAGAACTGTTTACAGGAGAACCGTGAGAAAGGTGGCCACCGTGTGCCAGGTTTAGGCCTAAGAATGTATCGCCGGGATTCAGGACTGCCAGAAATACGGCTGCGTTAGCCTGTGCTCCTGAATGCGGTTGTACGTTGGCCCACTCTGCATTGAAAATCTGTTTCAACCGTTCGATGGCGATAGTTTCGCTCTGGTCTACTACTTCGCAACCTCCATAATAGCGCTTACCGGGATATCCTTCTGCGTATTTGTTGGTCAGACAGCTACCCATGGCTTGCATCACCTGGTCGCTGACAAAGTTTTCGGAAGCAATCAGTTCAATACCTTTCAGTTGGCGCTGATGTTCCTTCTCAATGATGTCGAAAATGATATTGTCTCTTTTCATTACATGTAAAATTGGTTATTGCAATGAGTCCCCTTCTTCTTTTGGGGGGATCGTTGGCAAATTTACGATAAAAAATCTATAGCAGGGATAAATAATATCGAAATATCCTTATAACTTCACCACATTTCCTTCTTTACTGCTCTTCCAGGCTGCCTCGATCAGGCGGATGACAAGCAATACGTCGGCGGCATCCGTCAAGAGCGGTTCTCCGTGGCGGAGATGACGGTAGATGTTGTCGTAAAATCCTGCATAATTTCCGGCAAGACTGGGATATTTGTAATGGACGACGTTGCCGTCTTTCTCTGTGTGAAGAAGTCCCCAGGTACTTTCGTCTTCAACTCCCCAGTAGGGAGTACCGGGCATTTGTCCGTCATTCAGATCCGCTTCCTGACGGTCCAGGCCGTATTTGACGAATGAGCCTTCCGTACCGTGTAAGATGAAGCGGGGCTCTGGTTCGCACATCAGATAGCTGGATTTCAGGGTGACTTTGACACGTGGCGCCTTAGACGGACGAAGTAGATGGATCACGAAATAATCATCTACCATGCCGCCTGTACGAATGGTGTCGATATCGGCGAAAACCGCATCTGGCACACCTAACAATTGAACAGCTTGGTCGATTATATGAGCCCCTAGGTTATAGGTCAAGCCGCCGCCCAACTCTCCGGTTTCCTTCCATGTTCCCGGTTTTATAAAGTTGCGATAGCGAGGGAAAGTTGACTCGAACTCAACAAGACGTCCCAACAGCCCTTTATTCAGTATTTCCCGAACTGTAAGGAAATCCGAATCCCAACGCCTGTTCTGATATACGCTTATAGCCAGGCCTTTGGACCGAGCGAGGTCGACTAATTCCTGTCCTTGCTCTGCTGTTGCCGTGAAAGGTTTTTCGACAATCACATTCTTTCCTGCCTCCAGTGCTTTCCGTGTATACTCGTAATGCGTACTGTCTGGCGTATTGATAACGACCAGTTCCAGCTCATCCAAAGCAACGAGCTCTTCAAAACTGCGCACAATACGGGCTGAAGGATAACGCTCTTTCGACAGATTCTTATTGCGCTCCGTGATTGCTGTCAGGCAGAAAGCTGGGTTTGTACTGATAAATGGGGCGTGGAATATTTGTCCAGACATGCCGAAGGCTGCCAATCCTGTTTTTATCTTTTCCATTTTTATGAAAGTTTATTTTTGCGAAGATATGAATTTATCGATTACGATGGCTTACGATTTTTACAGAAAACAAATAGCGAGTTATGTTTCTAATGCCTTCGGGACATAACACGCAACCTTGGAAATTTCGCATTGCTGATAATGCTATTATGATTGAAGATATTTTATTCTACCAAATAGAGAAACGGCAGACAAATCGTAGCTACAGAATACGTTTAAAGAATGTATTGACGTAAGGTGAACTCTCACGTTTTTATTGAAAGCTGCCGAGATTGGGATTTCTTATGCATTTCTGAATCAGCCATGTGAGATTATGACGTTAGCTTCTGCCTTACAAGATAGGTTGCCGATCAATAGGGAATTCCCAGTCTTGATACTCAGAATAGGTTATGCAAAGCCAGTTCCTTATTCTTCCCGTAAGAAAATTGAGACATTGCTAATTTGATATTTCTACTCAGAGTGACAGCAGAATAATTGAAGTGAAAAAATATCAGCAGTTTGTGAACAATGTAAAAAACAAGACTGTTTATTTGAGGTATATGAAGAATATAAATTCAAATAATCTAAAAAACATGAAAAGTATGATGTCGTACACGGACGCTGAAAACGGGAAGGTTGCCTTAATGCAGGAAATATTGGGGGTGAAAGACATACAAGATATCGACTTGCTCTATGAATTGCATCAGGAGTTTATGGATGCGCAAAAGAATGCAGGAACAGGAAATAGTGAAGGGCAGAGTGAACTTTTATGATTTTTCAAAAACAAAAAGAGAATGTTAATTAATAACATTCTCTTTTTTGTGACCGCGACAGGATTCAAACCTGTAACCGGCTGATCCGTAGTCAGCTACTCTATTCAGTTGAGCTACGCGGCCAATCTTTATATTTTCGTTTAAACTTTATCTTAAAATGGTGACCGCGACAGGATTCAAACCTGTAACCGGCTGATCCGTAGTCAGCTACTCTATTCAGTTGAGCTACGCGGCCAATCTTCATTTTCGTTTAAACTTCATCTTGAAATGGTGACCGCGACAGGATTCAAACCTGTAACCGGCTGATCCGTAGTCAGCTACTCTATTCAGTTGAGCTACGCGGCCATTATTTCGTGATTGCGAGTGCAAAGGTAGCACTTTCTTTTATATTCGCAAGCCTTTTCGGTATCTTTTTTTTGACTAATCAAGCATCTTTGGGTTAAATATCAGATAACCAATATTCAAGCCAAAATTAAAATTTTTAGCTGGATAGCTGTATCCGTTTGCATACAGGCTGATGCTAGCGAAAGGCAGTTGTAAAACAAGGGCTGCTTCTCCCATATATTTAAAAGAATGAAGGAATTTCCCGTAATAGGGGATTGCCGTGTACGTGTTATTGTTCCATACTTCTTCTTTTTTTATTTCGTATAACGGTGCGAAACCGTACATGTCGAGGCGAAAGTGCAGCAGCTTGCTGAATTTCAAGATCGGTGACAAACCGAATGCCACGTATTGGTTGGCGCGGAACGCCTCGTTGAAGACAATCTGGCTATGTGGCGTCGGTGTGAAGGCAGGTGCTTGCAAAACGGAAGCCGTATAGTTGTTCATCAGATTCTTGCTGGAGAGCACTAGTTCACTCATAAAACCGAGGTTGAAATATGGACTGATCGTCTTGTACTGTTCCCATTCACCTTTCATTTGCAGCCAGCTATGGACTTTCCGGTCGAATGAGCCCATATCCGTAATGGGAGACGGCATATACTTTTCTGTACCCGTTACATATTGTGCCACTAAGAATTGTTTTCGCCCGGAGATCGGATATTGTTTATAATCCAGCGAGTTACGCTCGATGCTGAGCGAACCGGCAAACAGATCATACCAGCTATGATCGGTGGTCGCGTTCGGGAATGTCATGTTGGAAGTCTGAAAATAGTAATCATTCAGCCGGCCATAAGCAAAACCTATCTCGGCTTTGGCACGGTTCAGAAATGGGAATCCTAACTTGACCTTCGTGTACAATTCTTTCTGGTGGATGAAAGCCGGTAGTACGTCTTCGTAGAACAAAGACTGGCTTTCGGAGTATTTTTTGTCTGAGAATACGCCTTGCCAATTCAGATAGGTCGGTATTCTCGTCTGCAAATAGATACGGCCGTTCAACATCACACCGCTGAACGAGTTGCCGACCTGGAAGTTGGCGTTTACATCGGCGGCATATCGTCTCAAATACTGGTATCCCAGTCCGAGAAACAGTTGGTTGGCCTGGTAGGAGGAGATGTTGCCTCCGAATCCAACCGCGATCTCTTCCTTCATTTTGACATCAAGATACAGGTCGAACTTCTTTTCCTTCCGATTATAAACGGCATGGGGCAATATCTCTTTAATCTTGGAATAGGTTAGCATTTTGAAATAAGCACGCTTGAACTCTTCCATCGAGAACTCATGATTGATGTCACGATGGAGTTGGGATTCAATATATTTCTTTTGCGATTCATTTACGCCTGTCACATATATATTCTGGAAAATCAGAGGAGGAAGGCCTTGCTTATAGGCCGCACGGCGTTTGTTGACTTCGCTTAGTTCCACACGCCGGGGGACACGCGCCTTGATGGAGTCGATCATCGCCATCGTCCGTTTATAGCCAATATTCATCAAATCCCGTGCTTTTTGAAAATCGAGCAGGGAGACGGTAGGGAAGCTAAATTTTATCATCATACCTTCGTCTTCGGGTACGTCGTATTCCGTTTTCTGCATGATCATTGTTTCAAGCTGGTTATAAGGATTGGACGAAGGTTTGTTGTTACCGCCTGCCACAGTCGAACCGAAGATGAAGTCCGGATGGAAAGCCTCCTTCATCGGGCCTACCGGGAAATTGTCGTAGATACCGCCGTCGAAAATGGGGACGCTATCTTTCCAGATCGG
Source organism: Parabacteroides sp. merdae-related_45_40 (assembly GCF_001915675.1). Taxonomy (NCBI): domain Bacteria; kingdom Pseudomonadati; phylum Bacteroidota; class Bacteroidia; order Bacteroidales; family Tannerellaceae; genus Parabacteroides; species Parabacteroides sp. merdae-related_45_40. The sequence goes on from NZ_MNQY01000110.1 coordinate 11,897, forward strand.
CTGGAAAAAGAAGGGGAATGTCATTGATGCACGGACAGCGTCTCCGAGATCTCCATTTTTGAAGATAATAGCTTTTTTGCTGTAGATATCCGAGGCCACGCAACGGAATGGGACAAAGAGATTGTCGAAATTCCAGCCGGCTTTTGCTGTCGCTTGTGAAAACAGGGCCATAAACGCCTGATTCATCTGGATCGGATTGATCAGACTTTGTGGAAGGAAACTGGCTTTCACTTGTAACGAATCGGTCATGTCTATGGAAAAGTGCCCGAATTCCGGTGTCGGGTCGGGGCGTTTGAAATAATATTTGTATTCGTTTTCCACCGTTCCGGTTTGCCAGTAGCTGAACTCCTCGGAGAGCATCAGTTCAACCATTTCTTCGGGTGTATATCCCATTGCATAGAGACTACCGACGATCGCGCCGGCAGATGTTCCCGTTATGTAATCAATAGGTATTCCGTTTTCTTCCAGAGCTTTGATTACTCCAATATGGGCGGCACCTTTCGCACCGCCACCGCTCAGAACCAAGCCTACTTTCTGGGCATATCCTATTTGTAAGGCCGCAAACAACAGGGCTGTCAGTACAGCTATTTTTTTCATACTTGTATCTTCTCTGCTTAATGAATTCAAATGTAGTCGTTATTTCTCAGAATACAAGAGTTTGAGATATATAAAATACAACATAAAATTAGTCCGTTTTGTTAATCTTGCGAAGAAACTTGGTGTCGGCCGTTGGTCAAAATAAGAAAGGGTGTCAAACTTTCCATTCCCATATCAAGTGCGGGAATGGGGACTTTGACACCCTTTTGCTATTTTTTCCAGCTTCGGTTTAACCGATCATCTGAACGCTGCGTTTGATGAATTGGCTCAATGCTTCACCTTTCAACATACCGTTTGCCAACAGGGCAAGGTCGATTAACTGGCTGACCAGTTTATTTCCACCAGCATATTCAGACAGGATGCTGTTGCGCTGTTCTACCAGTTCGTCAATCTTTTTGTTCGTATTCGTCATATCTTCCTTCTCTTCAGAAGTGATTTCTTCTTCTTTCTTCTTGCTCTGGGCTTCGCGCAAGTCGGACTGGCGGGCTTTCCAGCCTTTCAGGTCAGAAAGGATCGGATTCAGCTTTTCGGCACAAGCCGCTTCTTCTTCGCTCAGGATTTTCTTAACCAGTTCGTGGTCTGTGTTCAGCACCAGATTGTAGTTATCCGGCAGTTCTCCATAAAACGACATACCTGGTTGCATGGCAGACATTTCGCGCATACGGCGCATATATTCGCTTTGTGTCAGCATGACCGGGTTTGAGTTTTCGCCCAACGCCTCGAATGTGACAATGAAATCTGTCTTCTCGATCTTCGGTAACTGGCTTTTGAACATCTCCTGCAGAGCATTTTTTTCGTCCTCATTCAGTGTTACCTTGTTGACATCGTCCTTGCGGATCAGATTGTCGATCGTGTCGCTATCCACACGGACGAAGCGTGTTTTTTCGAACTTCTGTTCCATCTGGCTTATAGCATGGACATCCAGCTGACCATCCATGATCAGCACGCTGTAGGCTTTGTCTTTTGCAGCCTGGATATAGCTGTACTGGTCATTGGCATTTGTTGTGTACAAGTAGATCAGGTTGCCTTCCTTGTCTGTCTGGTTGGCTTCCGTCAGGGCTTTGTACTCTTCGAATGTGTAATATTTGCCGTCTACATCCTTCAATAGGGCGAACTTGGCTGCCCGATCGTAAAATTTTTCTTCGCTCAACATTCCGTACTGGATGAAAAGTTTCAGGCTGTCCCACTTTTCTTCGAATTGAGGACGGTCGTTCTTGAACATTTCTTCCAGGCGATCTGCCACCTTTTTCATAATGTGGTTGGAGATCTTTTTCACGTTCTGGTCGCTCTGTAGGTAAGAACGGGACACGTTCAGCGGGATATCCGGAGAATCGAGCACACCGTGCAGCAATGTCAGGAATTCAGGAACGATACCTTCAACCGAATCGGTGACGAACACTTGGTTGCAGTATAATTGGATCTTATTGCGATGCAGATCGATGTTGCTCTTGATGCGCGGGAAATACAGGATACCGGTCAGATGGAACGGGTAATCCACGTTCAGATGAATCCAGAACAGAGGTTCGTCGGACATCGGATACAGATCCTGATAGAATTTCTTATAATCTTCATCTGTCATATCAGTCGGCTTACGAACCCATGCCGGTTGGATATCGTTGATGATATTGTCTTCGTCGGTATCGACATATTTGCCGTCTTTCCATTCCTGCTTCTTTCCGAATGCGATGGGAACTGGCAGGTAACGGCAGTACTTAGTCAACAGGCTGTTGATCTTGTCTTTGTTCAGGAAATCTTTGTTCTCGTCGTCAATATACAGGATGATGTCTGTTCCGCGATCTTCTTTTTCCGTCTCTTCCAATGTGTATTCGGGTGTGCCGTCGCAGCTCCATTTCATAGGAACGGCTCCTTCTTTATACGATTTGGTGACGATCTCCACTTTCTTGGAAACCATGAAAGAAGAATAGAAACCAAGTCCGAAGTGGCCGATGATGGCGGCTGCGTCGTTCTTGTATTTTTCAACGAACTCTTCTGCGCCGGAGAAGGCGATCTGATTGATATATTTGTCGATCTCTTCGGCAGTCATACCGATACCGCGGTCGGAGATTTTGATCGTATTGCTATCGAAGCTGACATGTACGGTCAAATCTCCCAGTTCTCCTTTGAACTCGCCGACAGAAGCCAGTGTTTTCAACTTCTGTGTTGCATCAACTGCGTTAGATACCAATTCACGAAGAAAAATTTCGTGATCACTATATAAAAACTTTTTGATGATAGGGAAGATGTTCTCACTCGTAACACCGATGTTTCCTTGTTTTGCCATAATCCGATATAAAATATTTTGATGTTATACTTATTGTTTCCTATAACTATAATTATTTACGCAATGTTCAGTTACAAAAACAATGCCAAACAAACAAAATGACATTTTGACTGACAAGTTATCAGTATGGAGAGGGAAAGAACTGGAATGTATATAAAAAATTAAAGGCTGTCTCACGACAACCCCTAACCAACTTTGTTAACCTTAAATCTAATACTATTATGAAAAAACCACATTGCAAATGTACGGATACTTCTATAATTGTCAATAGATAAAATATTAAATTTTGTTCTTTTGGTTTTAATAAAATCTAATATCTTCAGATCTCTTGCTTTTTATACGTTATTAGGCTTGTGAGAACCATCGCAACGGTGGATAAAGGCAATGCGAACAGGATCGGATCGATGGCGAACCAGGGATAGATATCGATCAAAACATCACGCCCAGACAGCATATTGCATAAGCCGACTGCTCCGGCTTCCGCCTTGTGAAGAAACAGCATGGCAAACAAACTTGCCAGTGCCCCCGTCCATAAACTAGCCAGTGCTCCTTCCTTGGTCGCCTTTTTCCAGAAAAGGGAACAGAAGTAGGCCGGGAGAAAAGTGGCGGCACAAATCCCCATGAACAGGGCTGTCCCGCGTGCTATGACTCCTGCGCTCAGCGTATAACAGATTATATAACTGACCAGAATGGAGCAAAGTACTCCGATGCGTACACCCATCGTCGAGTTGGCATTCTTTCGATGTCCCAGTTTAGGGAATATGTCTGCCCCGAAAGAAGCTCCCATCGTGTGGAACTGGGCGCTGAGTGTAGACATACTTGCCGACAAGATACAGAGCATGAAAACGGCACTGAACCATTCCGGCATTGCCCGGTCGATAAACAGCGGGATAATCTTATCCATATCCTTGATGGCTTCCGATGCAACCACGCCTTCTGTTTTCAGGAAAAAGAGGTTCGATAATGCCCCGACATGATAAATGGCTCCGACGGTCACGATCAGAAAAACACAACCGATCAGAACGCCCCGGTTCAATTGCTTGGTGCTTTCCACCATCATAAAACGTACGACCAACTGAGGTTGGGCAAGGCAACCGATGCCGACTCCCAAGATCAGCGAGGTTACGAGGGTGTACCATTGCGGAGACCCAGTCACAGGCATGGCTGTCCATCCTTGGTGTCCTACCTCCTTAAACCGTTCAGGAACAAGCGGGGCGATTTCCGTCAGTTTCCGGTTGGCTTCGATAAAGCCCATATCCATCACCCGATAGAACCAGAATAGCAAGAACAGCATGCAGGCGAACATGATGACGGCTTGCAAAGCATCCGTATATAACACGCCTTTAATACCTCCCGTGATAACATAGGCCGCTACTATAAGCGTGAAAATAAGCAGTGCCAGATGCAAGTCTATGTGGAACATCTGTTCGATGAACACTGCACCTCCTTTCATTACGACTGCTGCATACAAAGGCATGCCGATAAAGATGATGGCGGCAATAAATATCTGTATGGCACGCGAATTATAGTGCAACCCCAATAATTGCGGGAATGTGCGGGCATTGTACTTTTCGCCTAACTTACGGGTGTTCCGCCCGAATATGATAAAAGCGATGACAACGCCCATAAACATATTCAACAAGCAAAGCCATTGGATTCCCATACCGAACGTGGCCGCAACCCCTCCGAAACCGACAATGGCCGATGCGGAAATAAAGGTTGCCCCGTATGAAAGGGCCATGATAACAGGATTTACTTTCCGTCCCCCCAGCAAATAATCGCTAGCATTTTTCGTTTGTTTGTATCCGATATATCCCAGCCAAGCCAGGATGAACATATAGATAATTACTACGATACCTAAAGTCAGTGTGCTCATTTTTCCGGCTGTTGTGGGTTAGTACTCTCCTCGTCGTCTTTATTCCAATGGGTTATTCCGAACCAGATGGAATAAAACAGGCAGACGAGGGCTAACAGGTAGGCCAGCCAGATGCCAGGGTCGCTTATTCCGAACATGTATTGTTGTTGTTTATAATTTGATCAAATCACTTTCACAAATATATTCCAGATTCTGACGACGGATCACTTCGCGAGCGGCTTCCCGGTTATTCGTCCGTAAGATCAAAATTGATTTCTCATTGGCTGAGAAGCAATACATATATTCGATACTGACACCGGCTTTCGTGAAACAAGACAAAGTCTGGGCAAAACTGCCTGCACAGGAGTTTGTGACGATTGCCAGCACATCGGTCAGGTTTGCACTGACATTGTTGCCTTTCAGGATTTTATAAGCCTTTTGCGGATCGCTGACTATAATGCGCAGAATACCGTATTCGGATGTGTCTGCTACCGTTGCGGCAATGATTCGTATCTTCTCTTCGGCCAGCAAAGCGAGGATTTCGCTTAATTTACCGTATTTGTTTTCCAGAAAAATAGAAATCTGATTGACTGTCATGTTGATTTATGATTTTAGATTTATGAATTATGAGTTCAGCAAAGTTTACGCAAGTCTTTCACCCGGACAGCTTTTCCATCCTGTACCGGCAGGGAGCCTTTGGCGACCAGTTTGAGATGGGGAGTCAGAAGCAGCTCGTCTTTCAGCTGGCGGGTGATTTCCTTTGTCAAGCGTTGTAAAACGCTGTAATCGTCGGTAAACAGGTCGCTCAATTCCACTTCAATCAGCATCTCGTCATTGTTTCCTACCGTTTCGATTGTAATTAGATAATTGCTACCCAGTTCTTTAAACTGCATCAGTATCTTTTCGATCTGGATAGGGAAGAGGTTAACCCCTTTCAATATGATCATGTCGTCGCTACGGCCTTTGAAACGTGCAAGGCGTTTGTGCGTTCGTCCGCAGGGACATTCACCCGGAAGGACACAGGTCAGGTCACGGGTACGATAACGGAGCAAAGGCATTGCCTCTCGGTTGATGGTCGTCAGGACCATTTCGCCGACTTCACCTTCTTTTACCGGTTGCAGTGTGACTGGATCGATAATTTCTACGATTACATTATCTTCCCAGATATGGAGCCCGTTCTGTTCCGTACATTCGAATGCGACGCCGGGGCCGTTCATCTCTGACATTCCGAAACAATTGTATGCTTTTACGCCTAACAATTGTTCGATCCGGCGGCGTTGTTCTTCCGAGTGAGGCTCAGCACCGATACAAACGGTGTGCAGTTTGGTGTCGCGACGGGGATCGAGGCCCATTTCATACATCACTTCCGCCAGGCGAGTAGCATAGCTGGGAATGATATGGAGGCAAGTCGTCCCAAAATCCGTAATGAACTTGATCTGCCGCTTGGTATTTCCTGCTGCTGCCGGTACGGTCAGGCAACCTAATTTTTCAGCTCCGTATTGGAATCCCAATCCTCCGGTAAACATTCCGTAACCGGAAGTGTTCTGGAATACGTCTGTGTCGCGAATGCCTACCATATACATACAGCGTGCCACCTGGTTAGCCCATTGGTCCAAGTCTTTGGCCGAATGCAATACGACTGTTGGGTTTCCTGTAGTACCGCTTGACGAATGGATACGGACACAGTCCTTGATAGGAATAGCCGCCATGCCGTACGGATAATTGTTGCGAAGGTCGTCTTTCGTCGTAAAAGGAATCTTTTGCAAATCGTCCAGTGATTGTATACTGTCGGCTGTGATGCCGTTTTCTTTGAAAACTTTGCTGTAGAAAGGAGAATTTCCGGCTGCTTCAATTGTCTTTCTCAATCGCTCAAACTGTAGCTTTTTCAAATCTTCGCGATTCATGGTTTCAATATCTTTCTGCCAATATTCCATCGTTTTTTGCATTATAATGTGTTTGATTCATGAAATTAGACTGCAAATGTATTGTTAATTTTGGAGAAATCAAAGATCAGTCCGGTCAGATTCGTATACAACATAGAGGCCGACAAGGCAGCGGTACAGGCGGCTGTTGACACAAACTACAGTAATGCCTTACTCGAAGGGACGGTAAACAGAGTAAAAACTATTAAAAGGACAATGTTCAATAAGGCAGGGTAACAAAGAACTTGCGTTTTGTGCAAAACAACTATCATACTATCATAATTGAATTTATATACCTGTAAAACAGTATATTATTCTATGATAGTTCCTGTTTTCAACTATCATTCATCTATCATAACTATGTAATCGTCTCCGCGATGCTACCTTTGCCATTTATGGGGGAGTAAATTTCTTATAGTCTCGTGATCTGTATTGGGATTTATATCAATGAGCTTAGTAAG
>NZ_MNQY01000111.1:0-22960 GCF_001915675.1 Parabacteroides sp. merdae-related_45_40
TACCATCCTCTATCTTATTAGTAACCACTCAGTAACAACAGCCTGTACAGGATAATCGGTCAAGGTGTACAGGATGGTTTACCAGGGTGTACAGGATAATTGACTGAGGTGTACAGGATAGCATTAGCAAGTCAGCGCTAAAGGTATAAAATATAATGGCATAAACAATAATTATTCATAACTTCTTTCATTCATATAACAAAACGAAGGCCACGGGATTCACATCCGGCGGCCTTCTACACTAACCCTTAACTTTAACCAATGAAAAACAATAATCTACTTTATTAGTTTTTTAATGAAGCGATTGCGGCTTCGTAATTCGGTTCGTTTGTTATTTCGGAAACCAGTTCCTCATAAACAACTTTACCGGCTTCGTCGACAACTATCACGCCACGGGCTAACAAACCCTTCAGCGGACCATCGACCATCAACATCCCGTACCCGTTTTCAAAACAAGAACAACGGAATGCAGAAAGTGGGATCACTTTATCGATACCTTCCGTGGTACAGAAACGTCCTTGCGCAAAAGGCAAGTCTTTTGATACGGCAAGCACCACAGTATTAGGAAGAGAAGAGGCTTCTTTATTAAAACGTCTTACCGATGCGGCACACACGGCAGTGTCCAAACTTGGGAACACGTTAATCACGACTTTCTTTCCTTTTAAATCTTTCAGATGCAATTCGGATAAATCGCTCTTTACACCCTTAAAATCAGGAGCCTCTGCTCCAACTGCGGGCAATGAACCGTTCGTATTGACTTCATTACCTTTAAATGTTATCTTTGCCATCTTTTGTTGTATTTTATGTTCTTTATCAAAAGCGGCTTACAAATATAAGCTGCTTTGTATAACTTAAACAAAGGAATCTGAATAATGTTTTTCCTTTTAACTCTTTTTAATTACTGCTCTCGATAACTCTTTTTCTATCTTTGACCCAAAATAGAAAGAAATGGATGGGTTGATTATTTGCTTACTTGTTGTAATCATTGCTTTACAGGTCTTTTTCCGCCCCCGGAAAGACCATTCGGACATCGCAGGCGAATTGAAACGGCTGCTCGACGAAATGCAACGTTCATTTGAACGTATCGAAAAAAACTTTCGGGAAGATTTTCGTCTGAACCGGGAAGAAGGCCGCATCGTCGCCAGGGATAACCGGGAAGAACTGACGCGCTCCATGAACGAATTCCGGGATGCTTTCGACCGGGGGATCACTTCCTTCAATGCCCTGCAACGGGAAAAGTTTGCCAATCTGGACGAACAGCAACGCCTGCTTGTCGCCAACACGGAAAAGCGGTTGGAAGAAATCCGCCTGACCGTAGACGAGAAATTGCAAAAGACACTGAATGACCGGATCGGCCAATCATTCCGGCTTGTGACGGAACAACTGGAAAGCGTACAGAAAGGACTTGGAGAAATGCAAACGCTGGCACAAGACGTAGGTGGTTTAAAACGTGTCCTCAGCAATGTGAAGACACGCGGCAACATCGGGGAAATCCAATTAAGCATGCTTCTCGAACAAATCCTGGCGCCGGAGCAATACGAGGCGAATGTGCACACCCGCAAAGGATCGGATGCCGTCGTGGAGTTTGCCGTCAAACTTCCGGGGCGTGACGATGTCCGCGAATTCGTCTATCTGCCGATAGATGCAAAATTTCCCAAAGACGTCTACGAACAGCTGCTCGATGCATACGATCATGCCGACACACAGGCTATAGAAGCAGCCGGAAAGCTATTGGAAACAACTATTAAAAAGATGGCAAAGGATATTTCCGACAAGTATCTGGCTCCCCCCGCCACCACCGACTTCGGCATCATGTTCCTGCCTTTCGAAGGAATCTATGCGGAGGTCGTACGCCGTTCTTCCCTGCTGGAAGAACTACAGCGCAACTATAAAGTGGTCGTCACCGGTCCGACAACGCTTGCCGCCATCCTGAACAGCCTGCAAATGGGATTCCGCACGCTCGCTATCCAGAAACACTCCGGCGAGGTATGGACCATCTTGGGGGCGGTAAAGAAAGAATTCGAGAAGGTAGGCGGCATGCTGGAAAAAGCACAGAAGAACTTGCAGACGGCCAGCGGACAGATCGAAGAGGTGTTAGGGACACGCACACGCGTGATCCAGCGCAAACTGAAAGATGTAGACACCCTCAGCGACAGGGAGGCACGTACCATCCTTCCCGAAATAGGTCCATTAACGGATGAAGAAAACGAAAACGGATTATGAAAAAGAGACAGATTCCACATACATACGCCATCATATTTTATATCATTCTTTTCTGTGCCGCCCTCACCTGGATCATTCCGGGCGGACAATACAAAGAGAGTATCAATGCCGCCGGAGAAAAAACGGTTGTCTACGAAGCGGTAGAACATGTTCCGCAAACTTGGCAGGTGTTCTCGGCTTTTTACAAAGGATTTGTCGACAAGGCAGATATCATCGTCTTCATCTTGATCATCGGAGGGGCGTTCTGGATCGTCAACGACAGTAAGGCTTTCGATATCGGAACCGTCAGTTTCCTCGGCCGCGCCCGTAAAATGGAGAACAACCGTTTCCTGCGCAAGATCGGAGTGGAGAATTTCTTACTGACATCCATCATGCTACTATTCAGCATATTCGGGGCCGTCTTCGGGATGAGTGAAGAGACCATCGCATTTTGCCTGGTGCTTGTCCCGATGGCTATCTCGATGGGGTATGACTCCATTACAGGCGTTTGCATGGTCTTTGTCGCCGCCGGATTAGGATTTGCCGGTGCGATACTGAACCCGTTTACAATTGGCATTGCGCAAGGACTGGCCGGTATTCCACTCTTTTCCGGAATCGAATACCGGATATTTTGCTGGATTGTCATCAATATGATCGGTTTCTCCTGGATACTGCGTTATGCTGCTAAAGTAAAGAAAAACCCGAAAGCTTCGTTAGTCTACGAAGAAGATCAGTATTGGCGGGACCTACACAATAACAACTCGCTGGATGTAAGCTATCATACGCCACGTACCGCTTGGATCTGTTTCGGTATATTGGTAGTCATACAAATCATTTTCGCCGCTTATTATCCTGCAACAACTTTACAAATCGGGAACAGCGTTATCAAAGGACTGCCTCTCCTCCCCATTCTAACAGCTGCTTTTATCTTGACTTCCCTGTTCGCCCTACGCAAGACAGTCCATCTTTATATCCTGAACCTCCTCTTCTTCACGATTTTTTATCTGATAACGGGAGTGATGGGATATGGCTGGTATATCATGGAGATAGCCACCCTGTTCTTCGCCCTCGGACTGGCAGCCGGCATCGCCAACAACCGGACTCCCAACGAACTGGTCAAACTGTTTCTGGACGGATGCAAGGACATTATGAGCGCAGCTTTGGTAGTCGGCCTTGCAGGCGGTATTATCGTGATACTGAAAGAAGGGCTTGTCATCGACACCATTCTCTACAACTTGGCGAAAGGGATGGAAGGGCTCGGACAAGTGGCGACCGTCGGCATGATGTACGTGATCCAGACCTTGATCAACCTGATCATTCCTTCCGGAAGTGCCAAAGCAGCCCTGACCATGCCGATCATGGCTCCTTTCTCCGACTTGATTGGATTGTCAAAGCAAGCGACTGTGATGGCCTTCCAGTTCGGAGACGGATTCACCAATATGATCACCCCGACATCGGGAGTGTTGATCGCCGTTCTGGGTGTCAGCCGTATCCCCTACGATAAATGGTTTCGCTGGGCATGGAAATTCATATTGCTTCTGGTAATAGTCGGATTCCTGTTACTCATACCGACAGTATTGGTTCCGATGAACGGATTTTAATGGAACGGAAGATCATACATATCGACATGGACGCATTCTACGCTTCTGTGGAACAGCGGGATAATCCGGAACTTCGCGGAATTCCGCTTGCAGTCGGCCACGCGGAGGAACGGGGTGTCGTAGCGGCAGCAAGCTACGAAGCCCGGAAGTTCGGCGTACGCTCCGCCATGTCGTCACAAAGGGCTAAACGCCTATGCCCTCAGCTCACATTTGTTTCCGGACGGATGGATGTCTATAAAGCGGTGTCCCGCCAGATACACGAAATCTTCCACGAATATACGGACATTATCGAGCCACTTTCACTGGACGAGGCGTTTCTGGATGTTACCGAGAATAAACAAAACATCCCGCTTGCCGTCGACATAGCCAAAGCAATCAAGCAAAAAATCCGGGAGGAGCTGCATCTGATTGCCTCGGCTGGGGTATCGTATAATAAGTTTTTGGCTAAAATCGCCTCTGACTACCGCAAGCCGGACGGACTGTGCACCATCCATCCGTCCCAGGCGGAAGAATTCATCAAACGTCTGCCGATCGAATCCTTCTGGGGGATCGGTCCGGTCACCGCCCAGCGGATGCACTCATTAGGCATCCATAACGGAGAACAGTTGAGAGCTTGTTCACAAGAAATGCTCACCCGACAATTCGGAAAAGCAGGAATTTTATATTATGAATTTTCAAGAGGGATAGACTTACGCCCTGTCGAAGCCGTCCGAATCCGCAAATCCGTAGGCTGTGAACATACGCTTGAAAAAGACATTTCGCAGCAATCGTCCGTTATCATCGAATTATATCATGTTGCGACCGAACTAATCGAACGGCTGCAACGAACCGGTTTCAAAGGAAATACCCTTACTTTAAAAATTAAATTCCATGATTTCAACCAAAAGACAAGAAGCATCACCCAAAGCCACGAACTGACGACTTTAGCCGAAATACTACCTTTAGCCAAAGGACTGTTGAAAGACATCGAATATACGACTCACCCGATTCGCCTGATCGGGCTTTCGGTCTCCAATCCTTACGAGAAGAACGAAGAGAAAGCCCGCTGGGAACAACTAAGTTTTGAATTCAGCGACTGGGATTACTCTAAATAAGTATACCCATACAAGCCGGAACGATAGTTGGAAAGGAACTCTTTACCTTCTTCAACCGAAATCTTACCTTCCTTTACAGACTTAGTCACCCAAGTTTCCAGTGTCCTCACCAACTTTTTAGGATTATACTGAACATAATCAAGCACTTCGGCAACCGTTTCCCCGTCGATAACTTGCTCGATGTTGTAACCTTTTTCATCTACCGTTACATGCACTGCATTCGTATCACCGAAAAGATTGTGCATATCTCCCAGAATTTCCTGATAGGCCCCAACCAGAAAGACACCGATATAATAAGCATCTTTTCCTTTCAGCGAATGTACCGGCAGATCATGGGAAACATTGCGTGTCGAAATAAAGTTGGCAATCTTGCCATCCGAGTCGCAGGTTATGTCCTGCAAAGTCGCCGTCCGGTCCGGACGTTCATCCAACCGCTGGATAGGCATGATCGGGAAAATCTGATCGATCGCCCAAGAGTCAGGCAAGGACTGGAAAAGCGAGAAATTACAGAAATACTTATCAGCCAATAGTTTGTCCAGTTTTCTAAACTCATCCGGTGCATGTTTCAACCCGGAAGCAATTTGGCTGATTTCGCGCGTCACAGACCAATACAAGCGTTCGATTTGGGCACGGGTCTTCAAATCGACAATACCATGACTGAACAAATCCAACGCTTCCTCACGTATCTGCTGCGCATCGTGCCAGGCTTCCAGCATACGGCTTTGGTTCAGCTTATCCCAAATCTCATACAGTTCATGCACAAGCTCGTGATCAGATTCGCTCACCTCGAAGTCTTCATCCATTTCGGGAAGCGTAGCTGTTTCCAGCACTTCAAATATCAAAACGGAATGATGGGCAGTCAACGAACGCCCGCTTTCCGTTATGATGTTCGGATGCGGGATACCGTTCTTGTCACTGGCATCGACCATTGTAGAAATAGAGTCGTTTACATATTCCTGAATGGAATAATTGACACTGCTCTCGCTATTGGAAGAACGAGTACCGTCATAATCGACTCCCAGTCCGCCACCAATATCCACAAACTCGATATTGAAGCCCATCGCATGCAGTTGTACATAAAATTGTGATGCTTCGCGCAAAGCCGTTTTAATACGGCGTATCTTGGTCACCTGACTGCCGATGTGGAAATGAATCAGCTTCAGACAATCTGTCAAATCTTTCTTTTCCAGAAAATCAAGTGCTTCCAGCAATTCGCTGGACGTCAAGCCGAACTTGCTGGCATCGCCACCGCTCTCTTCCCATTTACCACTGCCGGAAGATGCCAGTTTAATACGGATGCCGATATTCGGACGGACATTCAACTGCTTGGCCATCTTGGCGATCAAAGTCAGTTCGTTGATCTTTTCGACAACCAGAAAAATGCGTTTACCCATTTTCTGTGCCAGCAAAGCTAGTTCGATATAACTCTCATCCTTGTAACCGTTGCAGATAATCAAAGAATCCGAATCTGTATTGACCGCAATCACCGCATGGAGTTCCGGCTTTGAACCGGCTTCCAACCCTAAGTTGAACTTCTTGCCATGACCGATAATCTCTTCCACTACCGGACGCATCTGATTTACTTTAATCGGATAGATAATGAAATTCTGCGCCTTATAACCATATTCATCAGAAGCCTGCTTGAAACAGTTCGCGATCTTTTCAATACGGTTATCCAGAATATCTGGGAAACGGATCAGTACAGGAGCCTCCACATCCCGTAATTGCAGTTCGTCGACCAGCTCTCTCAGATCTACACCGGCGCCGTCTTTACGAGGAGTTACCACTACATGACCTTTGTCATTGATACCAAAGTACGAAGTTCCCCAACCTGTGATGTTGTAGAGTTCTTCTGAGTCTTCAATACGCCATTTTCTCATTTCTTCTTCAGTGCAAAAAATACATTTTTGTATTTGGAATAAATAAATAGATATTGTTCAGACGTTACAAGTCAATATATTTATCGACAAGCTTATCTATCAAAAAGGTTGTAAATATAAGCAATAGATATATAATTATAGCAGATTTGATCAAGAAAAACATCTTAACAGGGATAATCATTCCGTTTCAACCCGCAAACGGCTATTTTCTATCACCTTATTTGACTAGGTATCGACCTGACCGATTGTTCAATAACTAAAATCTCTACGAAACAGTTTTCACTGCCATTGCCTGTGCGAGACATATGTCCGGTAAAAAGTAATCCATACAAAACACAACTGAGTATACAAAAAAATACCCGGTAAATGTTTAATCTACCAGGTATTTTTTTCAAATCATGTGATTCCGGAGCGATTCGAACGCTCGACCCACGCCTTAGAAGGGCGTTGCTCTATCCAGCTGAGCTACGGAACCATCCTTATTTGCGGTGCAAAGGTAGTAATATTATTTTAACAAGCAAATATTTTTGTTATTTTTCCTCCTAAATTCATATGTAGTCGAACTACATAAAGAAGGAAATAAAATCAGAACGGATATCCCACCGCAAAATGCCACGCGAAGTTACTGCCAAAGTTCGGATGCAGGATAGCCCATTTCCTTCTGCCACTTTCCTGCGGGTTATAGGCTTTCATACCGGTATCGAAACGGATCAGGAAGAAATCGAAATCGAGGCGGAGACCTAATCCATAAGAGACGGCAATCTCTTTGTAGAAACGGGAAAAATCGAAGTTACCGTTCGGACGGCTCTCATCCTTATGGAAAGTCCAGATATTACCGGCATCAATAAAGGCCGCCATCTCGAATTTCCAAAATAGTTTCGTTCGGTATTCCAAATTCAGATCCAGACGGATATCACCGATCTGCTGGGCAAAGGACTTGACCGAATCGAGCGGCATGCTACCGGGACCGAGCGAACGTACGGACCAACCGCGGACACTATTTGCACCTCCAGAGAAATAGCTGCGTTCGAACGGTAGCATCTTCGAGTTACCATACGGATAACCGACTCCGATACCAATGTGGAAAGCCAACTTGTTACGATTGTCCAACACGATACTTTTACTGAAATCTATATCCCCTTTCACAAACTGGGCATAATTAATCCCAAACAATTTATAGCGCCCTTCGTCATCCTTATCCGCACCAGTCAGACGGGAAAGCCCATACAGCAAGTTGCCTGCCATCTCGAAGGAGAAGCGAACGGAATGTGTATTCCTCAAACGATTCTGAGGATCATAATTATTAAAAGAATAGGTATAACCGGAACCGACAATAAACTGGTCGGTAAAATTGTAAAGCAAAGTAGATTCAGGCAACGAATCTTTAAACGACTGACTTATCTTCGGCAAGTGCACATAGTCAATGTCCAACAACTTGAACACATGGCGCGCCTGCATATTGCTCCGCTCCTGCCAGATATAATTCCATCCTGCAGAGACGATGGCTCTTTTGAATTCCGGACGTGTTTGTATGCTGTAGTTCACCTTCAGTTCGGTCGTTGCACGAATCTTACGACGGAAATTTTCATGCAAGAAGGGGAACAGGAAACGGGGAAACAAAACAGATGCTTCCGCACCGAATTCCCAAAAGTTGTTTCCTTCCGACTGGCTGCCGGTCAACGCCTCGTATGCACCGCGTACTTTAGCAGAAAAAACCTCCGAGCCCTTGAACAAGTTTCGGTGCTGATAACTCAAACTGGAAGCAAATCCAAAATCCCCTGCCGAATTCGTCCCTTCCAGATCGACCCCAAAACCTTGCAGTTTTGCGGGAGAAGTCAAGATCGTACAATTAAGCTTCATCGTGTCGTTCTCTTCGACCTCCGAAAAACGGATATTTACATTACGCAAAGCACGCAGCGTGGCAAACGAAGAATAGGTCTGCTCCACCGTCCGCTCGTTATACAAGCGTCCCGGCATGATATAATTGCTCTTGCGCAAGACTCCCGGACGGATACTTCTGCCGTTCTTGCCGTATAGGATATCAATACCGTCAGTTCGAACCGTATCGTAAGGCATAGCGTTGTTTTCCTCTAACGTCAACGGGTCATAATCGGTCACAATCGAAACGTCTTTAATGTAATACTGACGATGTAACGTGTCGACCACCGTCCCGTCAGGCTTCTGCAAACGGTACGGTTTCAGAAGCATATCCAAATCTACGATATTCCGATTCAAAGAGCTATCGGCAATATAAGACAGGTAATCCCGGTTGAAAGCATAATAACCACGCCGACGAAGCAAAGTCGTAATGCGTTGCCTCTCCTTGTCCAGCACATCGCGGTCAAACAAGGCACTGTCTTTTATCAGAGAAGTATAATCGTCGGAATAAGTACGAAAAGCCGAAGCCAGCACGGAACGGTGAGGCGGTTTGAGCTTAGCAATGCTATCGATCTTAGGATCGCTCAAATCCATCGAATAATTATGAATCCGGTAAGGAGTGTTAGGGACGATCCTATAGGTCACGACAGCCTTTTTGACTCGTGAAGTATCAATAGAAGCCGAGACTTCGGCATTCATATATCCTTTATTGATAAAGAAACGTTTCAACTCGTCAACCGACTGCGTTACCAGCGTCGTATCCAGAATGACGGGAGCCTCTCCCATCCGGCGAAGCTGTTTATTGATCCATTTCTTCTCGTTCCGGCCCGACCAATCGTACACAAACAACTGCCATTTCATCAGCCCGAATGCTTTAAAGTTGGGTTGCTGGCGCAAATAAGGCTTCAAATCGCTGTTTTTATAAGTCTTGCCATCCGACACAATCTCCACTTTGTCCAACAGGTATTCTCCTTCGCCTACATATTTTGTCGAGCTACAGGAGATTAACAACAATAGGAAACAAATGAAATATAGTGTTTGGATTCCCTTCATCATTCAAGTTTTTACGCACGCAAATGTAAAAATAAAATGTGGTTTATGATTTATGATTTATGATTTATCAACGACACATAAATCACAAATCATAAATCATAAATCGTAAAAACCAATTACCTTTGCCGCATAAAAAGAGTAAAGATGCTAAGCAAGGGGAAAGTAAAGTACATCCATTCATTGGAAATGAAGAAATATCGGAACGAACTGAATGCATTCGTTGCCGAAGGAAACAAACTGGTTGCCGACATGATGTTTGCTTTCGAATGCGAACTGATTCTCGCCAAACCATCCTGGATGGCGATGCAGGGAAACATTCCGGCGAAAGAACTATTGGAAGCGGAAGGGGATGACATCCGTAAAGCCAGTTTCTTGAAAAACCCGCAGGATGTACTTGCCGTGTTCAAGCGCCCGGACTGGTCGCTCGACGAAGCCGATCCTTCTACCTCGCTCGTTTTAGCTTTAGACGGCATACAGGACCCTGGAAATCTCGGAACCATCATACGCCTTGCCGACTGGTTCGGCATCGAACATATCGTTTGCAGCCCCGACACCGCAGATGTCTTCAGTCCGAAGACTGTGCAGGCCACAATGGGCGCACTGGCACATGTAAAAGTCCATTACACGGAACTGGAAGACTACCTGAAAGCCCAGGCGGCAAGACAAATTCCGTTGTTCGGTACATTCCTCGACGGAGAAAACATGTACACAAAGGAATTGTCGGCAAACGGAATCATCGTGATGGGGAACGAAGGGAACGGAATACGTCCGCAAATAGAAAAGTTGATTAATCAAAAACTTTATATTCCAAGCTTTCCACCCGAAAGAGAAACATCAGAGTCTTTGAATGTAGCCATCGCTACGGCTGTCATCTGCGCCGAATTTCGCCGTTGCCAGGGGAATGCCGCCCAATAACAGCACACAAACAGGCGAACCCGCTTCAGCAATACCTGTAAAACCTTGACGTTCCAAGGCATCTGCCAACTGTTCTCCCGGCAGCATGTCAAAAGTGCCCTGTTCCCGCGCTTGACTCGGAATTACAAAAGATGTGTCAGAATAAGAATCCTGATGACACCGCTTGTTCTCCTGCACCCCTGCGTCAAGCGCGGGAATAGGTACAAGGATCAAGATGCCGTCATAGAACTCCGTACCCGCAATTTCCCCTTCCAAAGGGAAAATTCCGGCCAATACGCCGTTATCATTCAACTCGACATAGTGCAGCCGGTAGAACTGTCTCCAATAGATATAATGGGAAGCGATCCGGCGCATAACACTTTTTATTCCGCTGTGGATATTTTTACGGCAGACGAATCTTTTGCCATATCGGTCAGACGACCGTAATTATATTTCATAAGGTTCAGGCTGTCCAAATAAACTTTGTAGTAGGAAGAATCGGCATTGTTCATAAAGATATAACCGTACACACGTTTGACCTGTTTAGTCGGAACTGTCTTCAAAACGGTTTCATGATAACCATCACGAAGCACCTTGTCATTGACAGTCACGATCGTATCGCCCTGATCAGCACTTATGCGTATTTCCGGTTTATAGACCATCCCTTTATTGATACCCCAGACATTCATCCCCAACACAAACGTGCTGCCGGACGAATAGTTCGTTTCCGGTTTGATGTCGAACGTCACACCGTTAAACAGAGCATCGGGCTCCAACCTTAAAGAGGTGCGACGAGGCCAGATATCCACCGAATCCTGTTTGGAAACAGGTGCAGCCAAAGCCTGTACGTCGCCTAACGCTTTCTGCCGTTTATTCAAATCGGCCAGCACACGGTCATACACCTTCATATAAATATCCAGATGCCGTCCATACCAAATGAGCGAACTGTCGTACTCGGCTTGTGTGATATCGTATTTGCGGAAGATGGACTGATATAGAGCCTCCTTACGGGCATTATCGGAAAACGCCTTGCTGTCCAGGTTAATCATAGCTTCTGCCAATTGCATATCCACCTGTACAGCTTGCATTTTCTTTTCCGAAAGAATGTCATCCGGTACTTTGCTACAGGCAACCAACCAGGTTGCCAGCAACAAAACGACATTATATCTATATCTATGCAGCCTGTTCCGCATCAATTCTTTTATTTTTCTTTTGAGAGACTTGTCGACAATGTATGACGGTAGAACAGCAACAACAAAAAGACGCCTACGCAAATCGCCGAATCGGCCAAGTTAAAGATCGGACGGAAAAAGATGAACTCCTCTCCTCCCCACACCGGAATCCATTCGGGCAACACCGTCTGTATCAAAGGAAAATAGAACATATCGACCACTTTCCCGTGCAACCAACTGGCATAGCCTCCACCCTCCGGCATAAATGAGGCTACCTGTCCAAAACTATGATCGAACACCACCCCATAGAATATAGAGTCGATGATGTTCCCAATAGCCCCTGCAAAGATCAACGAGATACAGGCGATAAAGCCAAAGGCATAATTCTGTTTCACCAGCTTATACAGGTAATAACCGATAAAGCCGACAGCTATAATACGGAATACCGATAAAAACAACTTACCGATCACTTCTATCCCGAAAGCCATTCCCGGATTCTCGGTGAAGTACAAATAAAACCACGGAGTAATTTCGATACTCTCATGCAGCTGCATGTGAGTTTTAATCCATATTTTAAGAGCCTGGTCAAGAATAAGGAGCAGCATCACAATCAACGCTGCTCCCCAACCTTTGGAATATCTCATTTACTTGGCACCTCCCTGTTTAGCTTCGATACTCAACGTAGCGTGAGGTACTGCACGTAATCTTTCTTTCGGGATCAATTTACCGGTCTCGCGGCAAATACCGTATGTCTTATTCTCAATCCGGATCAATGCCGCCTGCAAGTTCTGGATAAACTTCATCTGGCGTTGTGCCAAACGACCGGCCTCTTCCTTCGATAAAGTCGCAGCACCTTCCTCCAATACTTTAAACGTAGGAGATGTATCGGCGACATCATTGCCGTCAGAATTGGTGACACCGGATCTCAACAGGTCATAATCTTTTTTCGCCTTTTCCAGCTTTTCCAATATTATGGCGCGGAACTCCTCGAGTTCGGCATCCGAATATCTTGTCTTTTCTGCCATGGTTCATTTAAATTAATAATTAACAATCAAGAATGAATAATGAATAATTCAACAATGAGAAAGATTTCCTTTTCTCTTGCCCACAAATATAAGCAATTCTTCCATTGTTCATTATTAATTATTCATTATTCATTGAATATTTATGCTTTTTCGATCCGGACCGAAAGCTTGAAGTCTTCGAAATCCATCTCGGTCGCGTCGCTGATCACATCCGTAATTTCCACTGATACAGCCAACACCTGGTTTGCGATATAGGAATTGAAGTCCTTGATCGCCTCGTCCATCCCATCGTTCGAAAGGACAGTGACGGATATTTTGTCAGTAATGTCGTAACCGCTGCTCTTACGCAGGTTCTGGATACGGTTTACCAACTCACGCGCCAGCCCTTCCTTGCGGAGGTTTTCCGTCACGGTGATATCCAGCGCCACCGTCAAGCGGCCTTCGTTCGCAACCAACCAGCCCGGTATGTCTTCGGAGATGATTTCGACGTCTGCACGTTCGATCATCGCCTCCTGTCCTTCAACGGTCAGCGTGAATGTTCCGACTTTCTCGAACGCATTGATTTCGTCCTGGCTCATCGCCTGGATAGCGGCGGCCAATGCCTTCATGATCTTGCCGTAACGCGGGCCCAGCTTCTTGAAGTCCGGCTTGATCTTCTTCACCAAAATACCGGCGGCATTATCGACAAACTTCAGTTCCTTCACATTGACCTCGTTCAAGATCAGCGCTTTCACGGCTTCGATGCTTTCCTGCTGGTGAGCATCCACAACCGGGACCATGATGGTTTGAAGCGGCTGACGCACCTTGATGTTCACCTTACGGCGCAAAGCCAGCACCATAGAAGACACATCCTGAGCCATCTGCATACGTTCTTCCAGGTCCTTGTCGATCATTGCCTCATTGCAAACCGGGAATTCGGACAGGTGGACAGATTCAACCTTTTCGCGTCCGGTAGCGGCGATCAGGTCACAGAACAACCGGTCTGCATAGAACGGCGCGATCGGAGCCATCAACTTGGCGACCGTTTCCAGACAGGTGTACAAAGTCTGGTAAGCGGACAACTTGTCGGTCGTCATACCTCCACCCCAGAAACGGCGGCGGTTCAGGCGCACATACCAGTTACTCAGGTTATCGTTTACGAAATCAGAGATCGCACGTCCGGCACGGGTCGGTTCGTATGTATCCAGGAATCCATCCACATCCTTTACCAACGAATTCAGCAACGACAGAATCCAACGGTCGATTTCGGGACGTTCTTTCCAATCCACATCCGGTTCGGAATAATCGAAACCGTCCACATTCGCATACAAGGCGAAGAACGAATATGTATTATATAATGTACCGAAGAACTTGCGGCGAACTTCTTCGATACCGTCGATATCAAACTTGATGTTATCCCACGGAGAGGCATTCGTAATCATGTACCAGCGCAAAGGATCGGAACCGTACTGCTCAATCGTGGCGAACGGATCGACGGCATTACCTAGACGTTTGGACATTTTGTTGCCATTCTTGTCCAACACCAAGCCGTTCGAAACGACGGCTTTATACGACACGCTATCGAATACCATCGTAGCAATCGCATGCAAAGTAAAGAACCATCCGCGTGTCTGGTCGACGCCTTCGGCGATGAAATCGGCCGGATAAACCTTGCGGTCGTCGAAGATTTCCTTGTTCTCGAACGGATAATGAATCTGAGCATAAGGCATCGCGCCGGAATCGAACCATACGTCGATCAGGTCGGTCTCGCGCTTCATCGGCTTACCGCTTTCGGAAACCAGAATCACATCATCCACATACGGACGGTGAAGGTCGATCTTTTCGTAGTTCTCCTTCGTATATTCGCCCGGCTGGAATTTCAATTCCTTATACGGGTTGGACTCCATCAGCCCGGCTTTTACGGATTTCTCAATTTCATTGTACAGTTCTTCAACCGAACCGATGCAGATTTCTTCCGCCCCGTCTTCGGTACGCCAGATAGGCAACGGCGTTCCCCAGTAGCGGCTACGGCTCAAGTTCCAGTCCTGCAAGTTTTCCAACCATTTGCCGAAACGTCCCGTTCCGGTGCTCTGCGGTTTCCAGTTGATCGTATTGTTCAGTTCGATCATCCGTTCGCGACAAGCGGTTGTGCGGATAAACCAGCTATCCAGCGGATAGTACAACACAGGCTTGTCCGTACGCCAACAATGCGGATAGTTGTGCACATGCTTCTCGATGCGGAACACACGGTTCTGTGCTTTCAGCATCATGCAGATTTCAACATCCAGCGTTTCGTCTTTTTCGCCTTTGGTCGCATCATAAGCGTTCTTCACGAACTTGCCCTGCCACGGGTCGTAGTCGGCCGCATTCATATGCTCCTGAACATACTCGGGATCGAGGTCTTCCAGCAGATAGAATTTACCTGTCATATCGACCATCGGACGGCGGTTCCCATCTTTGTCGATCATCATCAAAGGAGGTACGCCGCTTGCTTTTGCCACACGGTCGTCATCCGCACCGAAAGTCGGAGCGATATGTACGATACCCGTACCATCTTCCACCGTCACATAGTCGCCGGTGATTACCCGGAAAGCACCTTCTCCCGGATTGACCCACGGGATCAGCTGCTCGTAATGCATGCCGGCCAGTTCCGGTCCTTTCCATTCGCCGACCACTTTGAACGGCACCAGTTTATCGCCCGGTTTATAATCGGTCAGAGCCAGATCGGCGGCTTTCGGATTGAAATACACATTCAACAAGTCCTTAGCCAAAACAGCCGTCATCGGCATACCTGTATATGGATTATAGGTCTGAACAGCCACATAAGTGAAATTTGGACCCACACAAAGAGCCGTGTTGGAAGGCAAAGTCCACGGAGTAGTGGTCCATGCCAAGAAGAACGGTTCGCCAAATCCCGCCATCTCCGGTTTCGGATCGAGAATGCGGAACTGAGCCGTACAAGTCGTATCCTTCACGTCGCGATAACACCCCGGCTGGTTCAACTCGTGCGAGCTAAGCCCCGTTCCGGCGGCCGGCGAATACGGCTGGATCGTGTACCCTTTGTAAAGCAAACCTTTCTTATACAGTTCCTTCAGCAAGTACCACAATGTTTCGATATAACGATTGTCGTAAGTGATATACGGGTTTTCAAGGTCGACCCAATATCCCATCTTCTGTGTCAGATCCGTCCATTCCTTCGTAAACTTCATCACGTCACGGCGGCAGGCGGCATTATATTCGGCCACAGAGATCTTTTTGCCGATATCTTCCTTGGTGATACCCAATGTTTTTTCAACTCCCAGCTCTACTGGAAGTCCGTGTGTATCCCATCCCGCCTTACGGTTGACAAGATATCCTTTCATGGTCTTATAACGGCAGAAAATATCCTTAATCGAACGGGCAATCACATGGTGAATACCGGGCATACCGTTTGCAGAAGGAGGACCTTCATAAAAGACAAACGAGGGATGTCCTTCGCGGATTTCAAGACTCTTATGGAAGATGTCGCCATCCTGCCATTTCTTCAGCACCTCTTTATTGACGTTCGACAAGTCAAGTTTCGAGTATTCGGCAAATTTCTTACTCATATGCGTTATATTTATCTATCTTCTCAAAAATTGCCGCAAAGGTAGTGATTTAATTCGAATTAGGCAATATGGAAACAGCAAGGACTCAAATCTCTCCGGACGTATTTCCCAGCGCCATCAATAATGCCACCACTTCCGAATAATTCTTCCGGCCGGAGGGAATGTTGTTTCCTTTCAAGAACCAGTTGTAAACGGTACTCTGGATCTCGCCTATAAACGGGCTGTACAAATTCTCCCAGTAAGCGACTTTCCGGTTGTAAAGATCTTTTACCTCGGGGGAGATCGTCTCTTTCCATTCATTAAACTCCTCTTCCGACAATAAGCCGTAGGCATTGCTCAACACATAAGGCAACAAAGCAAAATAAGCCGAAAACCGGATTTCCGGCACTCCGGAACGGGAACAGACGAGAAAACCATACAAATTCGCTTCCGCCTCGCTGGATATTCCTAACACATGCGCCATTTCATGTGCATAAGTAAACGGATACTGGACCGGGAGCAGATCAGGGTTCAGATTATATTCGGTAAAAAACGGTCCCATATACCCCAATACCCCCACTCCACTCATCAAAAAGGGCATTAACATCGGCTTCGGATGCAAATACCCGGCAGGACTGACTAAAGAGAAACGCCCGGCAATTTCATGATATCCCTTTTTCACTTCCTCTGCGACGAGGGCCTTATCTATTTTTTCGACAGGCACAAAGGACGCATTCAACGAATCTGTATAAGTGGATAAGAACGAACGAAAAGCGTCGGCTGAATAAGCCGCATACGGGATTTCCGTCCGTGTAAAAAAGTCTTTCCTGAAATAATTCAATCCCCAAGCCAGATAAAACCAGACATATATCCACAACAAATATTCGATCATCCGTCCGGCTGTCACCCGCCAGGAACGTTTCTTCACAATGGCATAAACCAGATAAGCAAGCAAACCGGCCATACTACCGTATATCAGGCAATCACCTATCGAAAAAGAAAATAGAGAAGAAAAACAGGACAAAGCACCCGATATATAAGGATATACATTCCGGGCATACGCCTCTCCCATATCCGGCGAACGCATGGCGCACCAGATACCGGCCAGAAGGAGAGACAAGACTATCCAGCGTATATATTTCAATTTGAAATGTTTTTATTCAATAACTTCTTCACTTCCGCTTCCGACAGATTCCGGCGACAGGCATAATCTTTCATCTGTTCTTCATCAATATTACCAATCATGAAATATTGGGAATCCGGATGTGCAATATAAATGCCGCTCACCGTCGCCGTCGGATACATAGCGCCGTTTTCCGTCAACCGGACACCGATCTGTGACATATTTAACAACTTATCCAACGTGTAGTTCAAAAGCTGGTCCGGCAATGAAGGATAACCGATAGCCGGACGTATTCCCTGATATTTCACTTTATACAGGTCGGAGATGGAAAGCGATTCATCCGGAGCATATCCCCAATATTCCTTACGGACCTTTTCATGGAGATATTCGGCCGTAGCCTCGGCCAAACGATCGGTCAAGGTTTGCAACAACATGGAATTATAGGTATCTCCCTCCTGCTCGAACCGTTCTTTCAGAGATTCGGCGCCGGTACCGGCCGTCACCACGAAAGCGCCGACATAATCCGTACGCCCTTCCGATACTGGCATCACATAATCGGCTAACGACTTATAGATTCCTTCCTCTTTTTTCGCCTGCTGACGCAAAACTGGAAGCAAGACTTCACCCACACGGATATTATCCCCATCACCATTTGCCGGGAAGAAACCATAAACCGCCTTGCAATACTCGGCTTTCATCTCAACCAAGCGATCCAACAACTTAACTGCATCCTTGTATAACTGCATAGCCTCCGACGCCTTCGTCCGGTCCGCTTCCGAGAATTCGGCCAGCCAGGCGGCACGACAAGCGTCACAGCCGTGGATCTGCGCAATTTCCGAGAAACGCCCATTCAGTTTCCAGGCACTAAAAAAGAAGGTCCAATGAATATATGGAATTATTTCTTCCAAAGGAATAGAAGGAATCACCTGTACCCCGTTCCGAGCCGGGACAACCGGGTTATAAGAAGCCCAATCGATCACCGGACGATTCGTCCGGGCTTCCGCCAACGGGACCAGTATCTCTTTTTTCTTATTCACAGAGGCACGCAGAGCTTCATACTCACTGTTCAGCTGGGCGATATAAGCATCGCGCGTATCCGGGTTCAACAGTTTGGCCGCAATCAACGGGTTTTGCGAGGCGTCCAGCACATGAATGACCGGATAGTCATAATGCGGAGCGATCTTAATGGCCGTATGCAACTTCGAAGTCGTGGCGCCACCCACCATTATGGGAATACTCAAGCCAGCTTTCTGCATCTCGTCCGTCACATGTACCATCTCTTCGAGCGAAGGCGTGATCAGACCGGAAAGGCAGACCAGATCGGGCTTCTCTTCGATTGCCTTTTTTACAATCACGTCTGCCGGGACCATAACTCCCAAATCGATCACCTCATAATTATTGCAAGCCAGGACGATCGAAACAATATTCTTTCCAATGTCATGCACGTCACCTTTCACTGTCGCAAACAGAATATTCTTTCCAATGTCATGCACGTCACCTTTCACTGTCGCAAACAGAAACAATATTCTTTCCAATGTCATGCACGTCACCTTTCACTGTCGCAAACAGAACCTTTCCTGCTTTAGCAGAATCAGAAGAGACCTTTTCTGCCTCGATCGCCGGTTGCAAGATGGCGACTGCCTTTTTCATCGTACGGGCAGTCTTGACAACCTGCGGTAGGAACATTTTTCCAGCACCAAACAATTCGCCTACCTTATTCATCCCACCCATCAGCGGTCCGTCGATAATATCCACCGCACGCGGATATTCCTTCAAGGCTTCCTTTAAATCTTCTTCCAAATGATCGCCGACTCCTTTTATCAGAGCGTTTTCCAAACGTTCCTTCAACGGATATTCACGCCAGACATCCTGCTTTTCACCTTCTCCCTCCTGCGCTTTTACATGCAGGTTCTGGGCATATGCAATCAGTTCTTCAGCTGCTTCCGGACGGCGTGCCAAAATGACGTCTTCCAGCAACATACGGAAAGCAGGTTCTATATCTTCATAGAGTACGGACGACGACGGGTTCACGATCCCCATGTCCATGCCTTTGTTAATCGCATGATACAGGAATACGGAATGCATGGCCTCCCGCACATAATTATTTCCACGGAAAGAGAAGGAAAGATTGCTGACACCGCCGCTCACCTTCGCCCCCGGCAGGTTCTTCTTGATCCATTCCACGGCACGGATAAAGTCAAGTCCGTACCCGTTATGTTCTTCCATACCGGTAGCGATAGCCAGCACATTCGGATCGAAAATAATTCCGTTCGGATCGAAATCGACTTTCTCCCGGAGGAGACGGTAAGCACGTCCGCAAACCTCGATCTTCCGTTCAAACGTGTCTGCCTGCCCCTTTTCATCAAAAGCCATTACGACCGTAGCTGCACCCAACTGTTTGATGCGGGCGGCATGTTGCAGGAATACCTCTTCGCCTTCTTTTAAAGAAATCGAATTCACGATGCTTTTACCCTGCACGCACATCAAGCCTTTTTCGATCACCTCCCATTTGGAAGAGTCGATCATCACGGGAACACGGGAAATATCAGGTTCGGATGCGATCAAGTTCAAGAAAGTCGTCATCTCCTTCACGGCATCCAACATTCCGTCATCCATATTGATATCGATCACCTGCGCGCCGTCTTCCACCTGTTTGCGGGCAATTGTCAAAGCCTCTTCATAATTTTCTTCCTTGATCAAGCGCAAGAACTTACGTGAACCAGCCACATTACATCGTTCGCCGACATTCACGAAATTATTTTCCGGCTTTACTTCCAGCAACTCCAGACCGGACAACCAAAGACAATCGGGCCTCGGAGCCGGTACATGCGGCTTGGCCCCTTTCACCAGTTCGGGATATTTGGCAATATGGGCCGGCGTCGTACCACAACAGCCTCCCAATATATTCACCAGCCCTTCGTCAATAAAAGATTTTACATGAACAGCCATCTTTTCCGGCGTCTCATCATAGGAACCGAAACTGTTCGGCAGACCGGCGTTCGGATAAGCACTTATATAATAGGGAGCATGTTTTGCCAATTCAGCCAGAAAAGGCTTCATATCGGCAGCACCGAAAGAGCAGTTCAGACCGACACTAACAATATTGGTATGTTGCACGGAAGCCAAAAACGCAAGCAATGTCTGCCCCGAAAACGTACGTCCTCCCTGGGCAGATAACGTCAGAGAAAGCATAATCGGTAAATCCTTGCCTTTTTCCTTCAACACAGCCTCGGCAGCTTCCAGTCCGGCTTTCACATTCAGCGTGTCGAAAGTCGTCTCAAACAAAACGATATCCACGCCCCCGTCTACCAAAGCGTCTACCTGTTCTTTATAGGCACTATACAAATCCAAGTAGGTGACAGCACGGTAAGCCGGATCGCTCACGTCAGGGCTCATCGAAGCAGTCTTATTAGTTGGGCCGACAGAACCAGCTACAAAGATCGTGCGATCCGGATGCTCCTTCATAAAGCCATCGGCCACCTCACGCGCCAATTTTCCGGCAGCCAAATTGATATTTCTCACCTGCCCTTGCATGCCGTAATCCTCCATCGAGATAGCATTTGCATTGAAAGTGTTGGTAGCAAAAATATCGGCACCGGCATCCAGATACTGACGGTGGATCGATTTGATCACATCCGGCCGGGTGATACATAACAGGTCGTTATTTCCTTTCAGGTCGCTCGTCCAATCAGCAAACTGTTTTCCGCGATAATCTTTCTCGGTCAGTTTAAATCCCTGGACCATCGTACCCATTCCTCCGTCCAGAATCAAAATACGTTCTTTCAGGACATTCAAAAATATCTCTTTATCCATGTTATGATTTATGATTTGCGATTTATGATTTATTTGTGACGCATAAATCATAAATTATAAATTCTTTCAATTCCGTTTAAATGCACGATCCATCTCCCGGCGGTCGTCCCGCTCTTTGATAGAATCGCGTTTATCATATTCCTTCTTACCTTTGGCGATAGCAACAACAACTTTAGCCAGTCCCTTTTCATTAATGAAAAGACGTGTCGGAATAATTGTAAAGCCATTATTGCGGGCAGCACTTTCAATCTTCCGCAATTCCTTTTTAGTCAGCAGCAACTTACGGTCACGGCGAGTCGTATGGTTATTGTATGTCCCGTAGAAATATTCTGCCACATACATATTTTTCACCCACAATTCGCCCTTCTCCACAATACAGAACGTATCAACCAAACTTGCCTTTCCCAAGCGTATCGATTTGATCTCCGTACCGGTCAGCACAATCCCTGCCGTAAACGTGTCGAGCAACTCATAATCGAAAGTCGCCCGTTTGTTCTTTATCTGTATGTTATTACTAATCTTCTCTTTCATCTTACTTCTTTTATCAAAAACGTAAACCGGGCATCAACATGGAAAGGATGACCTCGATCAGCCAAGGCGTCAACAGAATCAACCCGGTCGCGATCCCGACAAACTTCAGACGTATCTTCTCCTCAACCTGCATATAAGGGCCGGCTCCTTCCCACACGATATAAAACGTATATAATACAAATATACGCAAAAAGAAAAACTCCGGGAGCAACATCAACACGATGTTCAAAGCAAACATCAACGAAGACGAATAGCCTACAAAACGTTGACACAGCTTCATGTCCTTCTCCCGTTTAAACAATCCCTGCCAAAGTTCGTTCAACAAATAGGAAGCCAAGTAAAAGCCGCCGAACGCAGCAACCAGTGTCCGGATAGACGATTTCAGTGCCAGTTCGACATCAAACTCTTTCCGGGTGAACAGCACACCCAAAAAAGCCGCTACCGTAACGAATCCAATCAGGGGATAGACAAACCGGGATAAAAACTCATCGTCCTTTTCTTCTTTTTTCGTCAGAATATCCCACGCTTTTCCTGGCTGGGAGATGATGGCTACAACCAATTTAAATATCTCTTTATACATTTTTTCAATACGTTCGTTTGCTATTTATCCTTTATTTGTCTTTTCCGGACAGGTCTATTGTAAACACATCGGAACTTTTCCAGTTTATCGATGCAGAATCCTTCCCGAATGAATATGCATAATTAATCCGGAACTTCAATTCATCCGAATTATTCTTTTCCGCCTCTTTCACCAGCTCTTCGATATCGAACGCACAAGGAATAATCATCGACTCGCCTCTTGTCGTGTCCGCCTTTATCTTAATCGTACGAAGGTAAAGGCTATAAATATTATCGTCTCCTAACAAATTATCCGGATCATAGGATAAAGAGAAACTATCCACTTGGTTTGTCGGATGATTGCTCATTTCCGTGAACAGGAACAAATTGCCTCTGATATAAGCGGAACGAGCCTGAAGGGAAGAAAGCAATAGTTCGTCCTTTGCAACAATAGAGGTATCGGTCAACGTATTATAGAAGTTCCAACGATTGACCTCCGAGATCGTATTTTCATAAATAATAGCCTCGGTATAACTGGTATCCGTCCCCGCCCCCATATTGTTTGCGACCCCGTAATCGATGGAATAATCA
>NZ_MNQY01000138.1:0-37281 GCF_001915675.1 Parabacteroides sp. merdae-related_45_40
ATCCGCCTGCTTTCCTTTAAAGCCTAAATAATTATTCGAACCGGAAGCATAGATATGGCGGTTATCCTCCTTTTTGAAGGTCTGGATCAGCATGGCAAGCCCTTCCTCGCCGGACATCTCATTTCCTAATCCGAACATCACAAAAGAGGCATGATTACTATAGGCCCGATGCAGGTTTCGCCCTTCTTTTAACAGATAATCGCATAATTCGGTATCATCGATATCGATATTTCCCCAAATAGGAAGTTCCGGTTGCAGGTAAATGCCTTCGATGTCGGCTGCCTCAAAACAGGCTTCGGGAGGACACCAGGAGTGGAAACGATAATGGTTGATACCGTACTGTTTCGCTACCTGGAAATAGTGCCGCCAAGTCTTCACATCCATTGCGGTATGGGCAATCAGAGGGAAGACACAGGCGTCATGTTTTCCGCGCAGGAACGTAGTCTTGCCATTCATGGTGAACTGCCGTCCTTTTGTTTTGAAATCGCGCAAGCCGAAAGTCGCCTGCTCCGTATCGACCGATTGATCTGTTTTTAGTGAGACAGAGAGACGGTATAGAGCCGGTGTAAATTCGCTCCAAAGCAAAGCCTTATCCCCCAGCGCAAGTTCGAGCTCCTGTTCCGGCTTCGTCCAGTCCACTTCAACTGTCTGTACCGGTGTTTTATGTTGTTTATCCGTATTCCAGGCTTCGGCATAAAAGGACAATATACCTTTTCCCACCCCTTTGTCCGGGTTACGAAGGGTTACTCTGGCAGTCACGACTTTTTTCGCGACATCCGGATAAAGCTGGATCTCATCGATCCCGCAAAGAGGTGCGCTTTCCAGATAAAAATCACCGATAATTCCATTCCAGTTTGTCTGTGTGGAAGCAGAATAAGCATGTGAAGAGCCGTAGACCTTTTCTGGCACGGCCTGCTTGCCGTTATCGACTAAAATAGCAACGGTATGGGTTCCGGGAAACAGATAAGAGGACAGATCATATTGTTGAGCCGTAGAGATATCGTTATTTGCCCCAACTTCTTTTCCATCGATCCAGATCGTCGTAGGCTTCGTGCGTTCCATCACTAAGCGGACGGATGTTCCGTCCCATTCTTCCGGTATACGGATCTGCTTCGTGTACAGTGCTTTCCCTTCAAACACATATTCCCTGGAAAGGCCTGTAGTCAGTGTCATATCCGTATTGTAAGTTCCCATTTTCCCCATATCGGTAGTACCGGGCAGGAAAAGAGAATCCGTACAAGACTTTGTCAACCAATCAGGAGCAATCCCCGTACCGGCAGTATCCAGTTGCAATCCCCAATTACCCTCCAAGGAAATGCGACTCCGGGTATCAGGAGGCAGTTGTTGGGTACAAGCGGAATAAAATCCGGCGGTTAACAACAAGGCAACAAGTTTAATCGAATTTTTCATCTTCTTCAAGTTTCTATTTATATGCTTCAGCTGTTTTCGTTTCACCCGGTTTACAAACAATATCGAGATAACTGAACGGATTACCCAGTTCATCGTTCGTATGCTTGGCATCCATCCCGCTAATCATGGCGACATTACCCGGAAACATGGCTCTCCAAATCAATTCTTTCCCGGACTTGTTCGCGAAGGTACTACTTCCGGCAGATTGATGCAAGATAGATATTTTTCCTGAGAATACAGGAATATTTTCTATCGAAATCCAACGGGTAGCATCCGTAAAGCGCGGAAGGGTGGTAATACGGTTTGCCGTGACATCGGCATCTACGCCGGCAAGTCCACACACAATTCCTTCGATCACACCGCTGGCTACTTCGGGATAATCCCGACGTTCATTCGCATAAAGCTCCTTTAGATAATGATAGCCCATATCCTGCCTGCCGTATTTATAAAAGATCTTCGGATAGTAAGACATGCTTTCCACGTTTGTCTCTTTCTCCGACAGGATCGCCAATAAACGATTGATACGTTCCGGCTTGTCTACGATACCGAACCAAAGAGGAAAAACATTACATCCGCCTTCTTTCAGGTTTTCATTCTCCAACTTATAGGCATAATAGTTTTGAGTCTCTTCATTCCACCAACCGGTATTATATAGGCGGGCATACTCTTCCGCCTTCGACTCATAGTGGAGGGCGGCCTCTTCATTTCCTCCCAGCCGTTGAATCTGTGCATACGATTTCAATCCTCGGTAGATCGTAGCGATCAAATCGCCGGTTACCGTCAGCCCACGAACCGATTCCTCATAAGAAGGGAGCCCACGGAAGGTTTTGAACTTCGGATCGACACGTGCATCGTCTTCGTGCATCACCCCCGGACGTTCCATGATCTTATCCGCCTGCAACTGCCATCTGTCGATATATTCATTGGCCGATAAACGGAAGAACTCTTCAAAACGAGGATCATTGATGTAGACTTCATCTCCTGTCCAGAGGTACAAACGGTAACAAGCGTTCATCACATCGAAGTTCGCATTCAGGTTATACCAGAAATCCTGATCCGAGACATAATCAGCCGAAGCCGGCAGGTTATTCCTGTCTATCTCCCAATAGCTGCAATAGTCCTTCGACTCGGAAATATTCTCGACAAACTTACCCATCATATTCACATTTTGCCTGCCATGCCCGTTCAGCTCCTCGCCTATACATTGATGAGAGACATCCCGCATGCAGAAAGCCTGGCGATTCGGCAAAGCCGCTTCATACCAAGGTCCGACCGGATCGGAATCCTCCCCGACATACCAATTCGAATTACTTACGGCCCAATCGAAGATCTTCACCAGGGCCGTATCATCGGATGCCACACAAAATGAGGTACGCGCAGCATCCGCTATATCAGGATACATCTCCTGCCCTGGCTGGCCGCAAGCACAACTTAAAACAAGGATAAGAGATAAATATGATAATTTCATTTTTATACGATCATTATGTTATTACAAAAAAAGCGCATCAGAATATCCTCGGATAGTCCTGACGCGCTTTCTCCCTATAATTCAGAACCGGTTATTATTTCCAACCTTCGTTTTGGGTGATACGACCTGGGTTCAAGTCGATCTCTGCTTGCGGAATCGGCCACCAGAAATCTTTTGCCGTATAAGCATCTCGCTCCGCTGGAATCAAAACGGTATGTTTAGGCGTCCCGCTCGAAAAGTCGCGATATTCGATACCTTCGATCGGCTTGTTCATCACATCCAACAAAATGTTCCAGCGACGGATATCGGCAAAACGAAGGCCTTCCTGCGCAAGTTCCACACGTCTTTCGTTGCGAACCAGATCCCGGAGACTACCGTTATAACGTTCGGCTACCATCTTGTCAATATCATTCGTATTACCAGCACGGTCACGAATCACTTTTATCAGGGACTTGGCTTCGTCCGTACTTCCTCCGGTTTCCACCAACGCTTCCGCCCTCAACAGATAAGCTTCCGCATAACGGAAAATTATAAACGAGTTGTAAGTTGTCCATGTTTCTTCTTCCTGACAATATTTTTTCCAAGACAGGCCGGTAGGCGTCTTGTTCCATTCGCCACCGCCGCCTTCTGCCAAGACATCACCTACGCTGACTTCCTTGTCTTGCAAAGCCCCGTAATCCTTGTTAGGATCAAAATAAGTTTTACCATCTTTTTCAACCACATTGTTCGGAATCGTATTAAAATACTTGCCACGCATTTCCATACCCGGAGCATAGATAGTCTGGTAAAAACGGGGATCTTTATTCAGATACGGCATAGTTTCATTTCTCTCGCCCACATATTCAAATGCATCAGCTAATGCCTTCACCGGAGTTGTCACGCAATAACCACCGATAGACTGATTATACCAATTACCCCAACTGTTCGTCGCATCCAATGAATAGCGTCTTACCAGGATCACTTCATCCAGGTCTTCACAACCAGTTACAAACAACTTGTCAAAATCGGCCAGCTGCGGAGCGGATGCAACCAATTGGGCCGTTTCATCCAACGTAATCTGGAAATAAGATTTATCATTCAGATAACCGGCCGCATAAGCAGCAGCACGTGCACGAAGCAAGCGGGCAGCCGGTTTTCCGATCTTCGATTTATTGCTTGGCTTATCCGGTAATCCGGCAATTGCCTTGTCCAGGTCATCCAGGATAAAATCGAACACTTCCTTCGGGTCCTGTACTTGCTTAACGTTTTCACTTTCCGCTACTGTAGCCGGATTCTCGGTATAAAACATGATATGTCCGAAGATAGAAACCAAATCCAGATAAAAATAGGCACGCAATGTACGAGCTTCACCCAAAACCTGGTTCCGGTTAGCATCGCTTTCCCCGCCCGGCCATTGGTACTTATCAATATTGTTGATTACGTTATTCGCACGCTGGACGGAAATATATCCCTTATCCCATTTGTCAGCCGGGAAAGAAGAAGCTGTACTCCCGATGCCTCGCCCCAAGTCATATCCTCTATTCCAACTATGCGTAACCAAACCATTATCTGTCACGCCATCCATCCACAAATCATAACTTTCGACGTTCAGTCTCTCATACAAGGCGGTCAACGCCTTTTCATAGTCTTCTGCCGACTTGAAATAACCGTCCGCCGTAATAATACCTTCCGGTTCCAGATCAATATTACTGTTACAACCGCCTGCCATACAAAGGGTAAAAGCCAACGCCCCATACAGCAACGATTTCTTATATATTTTCATAATGCTCTATTTATTAGTTTAGATTAAAAGATAATGTTTACACCGAAGTTTACGATTTTCAACGGAGGAAAATCATTGATTCTATCACTTTTTCCTTCTGGGTCCAGACCTTGATACAAACTACTGAATGTAAGCAGGTTCGAGCCAGAAACATACAATCTCAGCTTTGTGATTCTCAGCTTGTCCGTGATACCCTTTGAGAAGGTATAGCCCAACTGGGCGTTTTTCAGACGTAGATAATTTGTCTTTTTCAGGAAGAACGAGTTGTAGGTAGATGCATTCCGGTTATTGGCTGCTTCCAAACGAGGCATTTCGGCATTTCCATTCTGGTTCTCTTCCGTCCATCTGTCGCGGAAATGTACACCGGTGAAGGCCTCATAGCTTGGTCCTTCGATCCATTCCCCATACACCATACGATTCGCGCCGCTTGATCCCTGGAACAGCAAACTCAAATCGAAACCTTTATATTCGCCGCTGATATTCCATCCATATGTGAACTTAGGGATATTGGAAGCAAATATCTGACGGTCGTCCGGGTCGATCGTTCCATCGTTATTCGTATCGACCAGTTTCACATCGCCAGCATGAAGATCAGACATACCACGCGGGTCCGATTTATATTTGGCACGGTATTCTTCCAATTCCTGTTCGTTCGCGATCAAACCGTCTGCCTGATAGATGTAGAAAGCATTCAAAGGCGAACCGATCGTTTGAATATTATAACCGCTGATATTCTTGTCATCACCACCGCGGTCGATCCATTCGTTCTTGTTATAAGCCAAGTTGAAAGAAGTGTTGAATGTAAACTCTCCGAATGTTTTACGGAAACCGACCATAGCTTCCACACCTGAGTTACGAACCACTCCGGCATTTTGTTCAGGAGCATCCAGACCAATGAAATGAGGGATACCCAGTGCTAACAAAATATCTTTCGTATCTTTTGAATACCAGTCCAATTCACCATAGATCGTGTTATTTAGGAAACCAAAGTCCAAACCGATATTAGTCTGTTCCACTGTTTCCCAAGTCACATCCGGATTCGCCATCTTCTTCTGGTAAACAGCAGAAACAAGGCTACCGTTCATGACCACATTCGAGGTGTTATACTGAGGCAGATACATGAAGGCATCGATACGCTCGTTACCGGTCTGCCCCCAGGAGGCTCTCAGTTTCAGATTATCCACAAATCCCAGATTTTTCATAAACCCTTCTTCCGAAATACGCCATGCAGCAGAGAAAGACGGGAAAACACCCCACTTATGGCCTTTCGCAAAACGGGAAGAACCATCGGTACGGATATTCGCTTCAAATAAATACTTATCCTTAAATCCGTAGTTTACACGTCCGAAGAAAGAGTTGATACCCCACTTGGTCGGATATCCTTCCGCAAACTGGCTACCGGCCGAACCTAAAGAAACGTCCGGTAAAGCATCAGAGATCAAATCTTTACGCTGAGCCATTGAATAATAGTTGCGGTAAGAGATTTGCTCCATACCGTAGAGCAACGCCAAATCATGGTCGTCGCCGAAACGCTTTTTGTAATTGGCCAGGAAACGAAGTGTCATCTGGTAACTGTTGTTACGTGAATCTTTTACACTATTCGGATTATTACGTTGTGTAACCAGTTCACCAGTTTCGTTGTAATATTTATAATTCTTATAATGGATCTTTCTTCTGTCCCATGAACCGTTCAAAGAAGCCATACCCGTAAACACCAAATCCTTGATCGGTTCGAAATCGGCTTTTACCTGTCCATAAACCACATCCATATTATAACGGTCTTCCCCTACGACATCCAAATCCATAAGAGAGATGGCATTTCTATTCTGTTTATCCAAACGGTAATCGCCATTTTCATATCTGACCGGCGATGTGGGCTGCATGCTCCATACATCATACTGCACGCTACCTAAAGATTCCGGCCATAGGCGGTCAACGTGACGATATGTTACGTCACTACTCACCTTCAACATTTTGCCAATGTTCAAATCTGTATTTACACGATAACTATAACGCTGATATTCCGTATTTTTAACCAAACCAGGCTGATCTAGATAGTCAAACGAAACCAAATAACGTCCAATTTCGCTACCTCCTGTCAGATTTAATGTATGCTGTGTGATATAAGTAGGTTTATACACTTCATTAGCCCAATTCAAATAAGAATGGTTATACGGATCATCGCCTCTTTCCGTTGCCAGAATATCATCTTCCGAATATTTGATCGAACCACCGGAATTGACTAATGCTTCATTAACCATCGTCATATATTCGCGTGCGGAAACCTGCTCGGCTCTTACCGCCCGATCTTGGAAACCGATTGTACCATCGTACGATAATTTCACTTTACCTTCCTTACCACGTTTGGTCGTTACTAGAATTACACCGTGAGCAGCACGTGAACCGTAGATAGAAGCAGATGCGGCATCTTTCAAAACAGAAATATTCTCGATTTCGGAAGAAGGAATCTGACTTAAAGACATTTCGATACCGTCCACCAATACCAGCGGTTTGGCATTGCCAGTCGTACCGACACCACGCAAGTAGATTTCAGGATCGTCACTACCTGGAGCACCACCACGGTCAACTACTGTGATACCGGGACTCAAACCCTGCAAAGCTTTTGTAGCATTTACCACTGTCATTTTATTGATTTCATCACCTTCCAGCTTTGTAACGGCACCAGTAGTCGTCACTTTACGCTGAACACCGTAACCGACAACAACAACTTCGCTCAATGCTTGGGTATCTTCAACCAACTGGATAGCCAATGTCGACTGGTTACCTACCTTTACTTCCTGCGTATTATAACCGATATAGGATACCTGTACAACCGCACCCGGAGCGACTTCCAGTGTAAACTTGCCATCGATATCAGTGATAATGCCGTTTGTAGTTCCTTTTTCAATCACATTGGCGCCAATAATAGGTTCACCCAGATCGTCCGTAACGACACCCGTAATCGTTTTCTTCTGCTGAGCAATAACCGGAGCAGATGTTTCCTTTGCCTTATAACTCGACAGGACAATATAAGAACCTTTTTGGGAATAATTCAGTCCTAACTGGGTAGAGAGGTTATCCAAAACTTCCTTGATGGACTTACCGACCATATTAACGGATATCCTTTTATTTACATTTACACCGGCATCATAAATGAAAAGATAATCCGTCTGCTTTTCAATAGTATTCAAATAATCTTTCAGTGAAAGATTATCACCCTGCAGGGTGATCTTTTGCGATATCGCATTCTCTGCATGCAAGCAGAAAATGGCTGCAAATAATAACATATAGGTTATTCTCATAATCCTAAATAAATGTTTATGTCGTGATTTTAATAAGAGACAAAACCCCGACAAAGGTATTTTATTCATAACTTTGTGATATTTAAAGATTAATACTTGTGTTAGACATGTGTTAGTTGTAAGGCGGTGAATCTCGCACATTCATCGCCTTTTTACATTGTTTTTCGTGTTCCACTTCATTCCATAGGCATTTTCGTTTTTAATTTAAGGTTACACATTTACTTTATATAGATAATCGTATTATCGTCGCTGCGGGAAAAAGTAAAACGCGTACTGCGTTGCAACACCTGCAAAATGAAATCCACCCCGTCCGAAACACGACATTTCCCACTACATTTATAGTCATGCAGACTTTTATTTTGGATTACAATACGGATATCATACGTCTTCTCAAAGCGTTTCATCAAATCGGCAAAACGGATATCCTCAAAGCAAATCAATCCCTCTTTCCAACGATAATCATCCAAGTTACGGATCGATTCCACCACCATTTTACCTCCCGTCCATTCCGCTTTCTGCATCGGAGCAAGCCGGATGGAAGGACCAGGCTCCATTTTATTTGTTAACTCAATGGAACCTTCCAGCAGGGCAGCTGAAAATTCGCAATCCGACTCCGCCTCATTCACCCGAACATTAAACTCCGTCCCCAAAACTTTTATATCACATTTCTTTGTCTGTACGACAAATGGATGTTCCACATCTTTAGATACATCAAAATAGGCTTCACCTTTCAACGACACACGGCGGATATCCTCACTAAAAGAGGCCGGATAAGTCATTTCACTACAAGCATTCAGCCAGACATTCGTCCCGTCGGACAGGGTGAGGTTCGCCCGCTGCCCCGGAGGAACGACGATCTTGTTCATCTCCAATACAGGAGCCGGTTTTCCCACATTATTAGATATGTATAGGGCAGACACTAGCAATACGGAAATTGCAGCAGCGATCTTCAGCGATTCTCTGATAACAAAAGGCAGGCTGAAACGGTGACCGGATTGCACCATGCTGCTATTTTTCGTCTTATGCAACAACAGCACATCAAAATATTTCCGCTCCCTTATCAGCTCTTCCCGATTCTTATCAGAAGCATCCACCCAATCGCAAACAGCCTCTTCCTCTTCAAAAGAGGCTGTTCCTGCAAAAAATCGATGTAATACATTTCTGTCCATACGTTATATAAGCACCTCTCGAAAGCAACCCCCTAAAATTTTATCCGAATATTTTCACCTTCCTTTATTTTCCGGTTGCTGATCGTTTTTCCGTCTGCGATAACGGCAACTTGCAGTTGATCGCCAAGACGCTTCACTTCAATATCGAATACTTGATTGAACGCGCAAATCTTACGCAGGTTCATATGATCCCACTCTTGCGGCAGGCGGGGAGTAAAGACAAACGAATTCAGGCCGGTCGGACGAATGCCGAACATCCCTTCCGTAATGATACGGCAATACAAACCGCTTTCGGCAGACAGATGGCGCTGGTTGCCTTCCGGCCATGCCTCGATTGCATAAGGGACATGTTCACCCAACAGACGCTGGGAAGAATAGAATCTCAAATAATCGGTAGCCTTCTCCGTCTCACCGCAAGCATACACACCACGCAACGCATACAAGGTGGAGCGATCCCAGAATGTTTCACTTCCGGCCTGCGTCAGCAAACCGTTCTCCGTCCACAGGCGCGGAGAGAACAACGCCTGGATGGTCGCATCTTTCCGATCCTGTATCCCGACCGTGAGCGGAATGCAGATCCAAGAACGCAGGACATCATTTCCTTCATAATATTTATAGGTATCAAATCCTTCGACGACCCCGCCGAAATAGCGGTCGATATTTTTCTTCAGGGCTGTAGCCTGGCGAGCATAGGCTGCAACCGGCTTACCTAAATCCTTCCCTAAATAACCTGCTGAGATCAAAGCATCATAATATAAGGAAGAAGTACAAAGATTTGCTTTCCCTGCTGGGAAACGGTTTTCCAGTTCATCCGCATCGGAAGCCACAACACCACTCTCGTTCAAATTGCGCCGACAATATTCCAAGCACCATTCGATCAATGGCCACAACTTTTCGGCTTCTGCCTTATCTCCTTTGGACAAAGCATAACGGGAAGCACCATAAGCGACCATCGCCGCATCGCCACGATCACCGGCTCCTGCCCAGACATCAATGCCTTCCGCTATGATCGAGCTAGGCAACGGCTTGTATTCCGGATTCATGAAGCGGGCAAAATGTTCATACGAGCACAATGCGGAACGGTTTCCGACCTCATATCCCAAATAAGGGAAGAAAGGGTTGATATATTCCGCCTGGTCGTTTGCCCAGATAGCAGCATAGTAGGATTCGCCTCCGGGGCCATGCATAAGGCCTCCTTTCGTATCGTAAATACTCTCCGCTCCACGGATTTTTGCAAAGGCGAACATTGTATTGATGACAGGATCGGGCGTATCCAGAACCAGGTTATCCCAGAATCCGGCAATCAAATCCTGCCGGGCCTGTAATTCCCTGTCAATATCGAACGATAGCTCGCGCTCATCCTTTTTGTATCCGGCAAAAGTCGCGCTGAACGTCAACTCCTCGCCAGGTTGCAACTGACGAGCCACCTGTCCGTTGATAGTCGAAACTAATTTATAGCTGCCATCCACCCCTTTCGCGGCATCTGTCTCGACAACAGAGCGTGAAGAAGGGATTTCCACCGATATCGCAGATTCACCTATATTCCGTAAAATATATTTTTCACAAAAAGCCGGATTCGAAACGGAAGGAAACAAGATACGTGTCAAGCCGAGTTTTTCCTTACGGGGAAGTGTGTATTCGCTCTGGACGACCATCGTGCCGTTCAACGTAACCTCCTTTACTTTCTCATTCAGCAAAGACTGCCCGTTTACCT
Source organism: Parabacteroides sp. merdae-related_45_40 (assembly GCF_001915675.1). Lineage (NCBI taxonomy): Bacteria > Pseudomonadati > Bacteroidota > Bacteroidia > Bacteroidales > Tannerellaceae > Parabacteroides > Parabacteroides sp. merdae-related_45_40. Next base: position 10,826 of record NZ_MNQY01000138.1, read on the forward strand.
CGACCATATCCGTCACGTTCCAGGCAAAACGACGCATCAAGCTAGCATGAGTATTATTCGGAATCGTGCGTAGCATCGGCCATACCATACTTCTGTTCAGCATAAAGGCGCCGTTTGCATCGACTCTGTAGCGAAGCACGGTCGAAACTCTCAACCCACTCATTTCAATATGATCCTCATGCGGAACCCGCTCATCCACCTGCCAGGTAATACCACCGGCAGAATTAATAGCCCAGCGATCGGCTGCCGATACGGAGAGGCAGCTAATCCATAAAAAAGATAAAAGGCAGTAAATCTGTTTTCTCATGTTACTTAATCAATAATGTGTTTTTCAAATTTCTTTTATAATAAGCACCTCAAAAGAGATATCCCCTAAAAAAATATCATTTTTTCTGAAATACTTTTGTTTCACATGAACAAAACAATCGTCATATAATCCTTCAACTTCACTTTCAATATCTTCAATGCTTTGGATATGTGGGACTCCACACTCTTGACGGAAAGCGAGAAATAGGCAGCGATTTCCGGGTATGTTTTATTTTCATAGCGGCTCATGATAAAGATCCGGCGGGTTTTGTCGGACATCATTGCCAATGCCTCATCCACGAGCCGTCCGGCCTCCGAACTGAAAATTTCCTGAGGATCGCAGGCTTCAAGGGTGGCAATCCTCAGACTATTCACCCGTTGCTGATGCTCCTGGATACGTTGTTCCACATCTTCGCGGACACGAAGATGACGAAGGAAATTCAGACATTTATGTTTGATCGCTTCCAGGATATAGGCAGGAATATTCGAATCGGAAGAAAGAGAATGGCGATTTTCCCAATAATACATGATTCCCTCAACAGCAATATCTTCCGCTGCCGCTTCATCTTGCAGGTACGTATTGGCGAAACGCACAAACAATCCGTGGTAATCGGCAAACAATTTATTAAAAGCTTTTATCTCCGAGGCTGTTTCCATAATGTCTCTTTTCGCCGATAAAGATAGTACAAAAAACGCTGTTTCCAGACTGTTATTTCAGAAAAACAATCTGAAAACAGCGTTTATATCTCCTCTCTCGTTTATGCGAATCAGAAACCCATGTTTTCAACCACTTATTTTACTTTTTCGAACCAAGGCAGGCGTTCCAGAGGAGCTGTCACTTCAATCGTTTTCGGTCCCTTGAACTTCTTACCCGTATCGTCTACCCATACACCTTCTGGCAGCATCACTTTGCGCGTGTGTTCCTTGGTCAGTACCGGGGCAACCAGATATCTGTCACCCAACATGAATTGATCCTTGCAATCAACGAATCCCTGGTGCGGAAACGCATATTCCATATGCCGGATGATCGGCTCACCGGTCTTTGCGGCATGATACGCCTGTTCCAGAATATATGCTCCCATCTTCTCATGCAGACGGGCATAATCACGGCAAATCGCCAGATGCTTTTCATCGAGGATGCGCCAAGGAGCCACCGAGAATTGCATCATCGGCATCAAGGCATGTACCTGGCAGGAACGCACGATCAGCTCTTGATCGAGCTTCGTCTGGTCTACTCCCAGGAAAGAGGCGAACTGGCCTCCGCCGATCATATCCGGACAGGCATAGGCATATCCCAGCAAACCGGCAGCAATCATATCAGGGATCAGCAGGCCGACCGCATTCCAAGAGTAATCTTTATCACCCAGACGCTGAACCAGCGCTTCACCTCCCATCTTCCATCCGGCACGATATTCGTTAAACGGGAAATCCAACCCGATCTTCGCCCAATACCGGCACATATCCACTGAAGTAGCCGACTTATCGTAAAACTCCAGTTCCGGATCGTTATAATGACCGATATCACCGGCATCAAACTTGAAACCATCCGCCCCATATTTCTCCTGCATGCCGCGCAATTGTTGTTTCAGATGTTCGGCAGCGGCCGGATTGCTAAGGTCATAGCAAGCACTATAACCGTTCCACCACGGAATGATGGCCGCTTCATTCGTCCCCCTTTTTTTGATCAGGAATCCTTTCTGCTGAAGCTCACGAAACTCCGGGCTATCCGGACTGACGAACGGGCAAATCCAGAACATGATCTTGAATCCCTGCCTGTGCAGACGATCAATCATTCCTTTCGGATCAGGAAAACGTTCGGGTTTAAAGTCGAAATTGCCATAATATTTCTGCCAGTTGTCATCCACCATGAACACGCCGACCGGAAAATCATTCTCCAATACATGATCCGCATATTTCAGGATATCCTCCTGATTCTGGTTATACATCAGTTCGATCCAGGTATTATACTGCGGCATGGAAAAGAACAACGGATCCGGCAAATCACCGGAAGGTGGGAAATGTTTGGCAGAAGCAGCCATATAAGCATCCTTCAACGTACGGCCCGCCAATACCGGCTCCATCTTCTCATAATCGGAATACAAACGCAACTCTCCATTCTCTACCTGAAAAGAAAACGGCTTGTCACTCCAAATATACCGTCCCTCCGAAGAAAGCAGAAGCGGCACGTTCTGATTGTTCAGGTTCTCGGCAGAGAGGTCGAACAAACGCAAGTCACCTTCAAAAGGCATCTTCGATCCCAAGCCGACTGCACCGCCCCACCATTTCTCTCCTTCGAGAGACGTTATTTTCGATTCGTACTTGCTCGCAGCAAAGCAGGGCAATGCCAAGAGAACCAAGAAAAGGAGACAGATTGATTTACGTGTCATAATATATTCAATGTTGTTATGTTATTTGCCGAATATTTCCACAAATATACGTTTTACTGTCGAAATACAATCTCCTTCCGGTTCGCTCGAATAAACATTTGTTGCCTTCGTCCAGCGTTCCTCGATTGCATAAAAGTCGATAGCCGCCGTTTTTCTGCCATCCAAAAGCCGAGTCTGATAATCGAACCAGGTTTTCCAGCGCATATAATAGAAATCTTTCAGGATACCATTCCATTCGCGATGGGCATAATCGCGCAAGCCGCCTTCGTCGGCCGCCAATCGGTTACCCCAAGTCGTAATCTGTACACGGGCATTCCACTCGTACAATTCCTTTTCTTCAGGAGTACTTCCGAGGCTGCGGGCACGAGCGATCCAGGTTCCAACCTTAAATTCAGGACGCGTTGCCAGCAATTCGTCCTGCAACAGAATCAAACGCAGGAAACGGTCGGAAGCATCCTTATACAACTTTTTGTCGCCAGCGGCAAAAGCGGCCTCAACAACCTTCTCCGTAAGACGTCCTTTCTCGGCGATCGCCTGGCGGACGATATCGACCAAATCATACTCGAAATTATTGTTTCCCTTGAACTCATCGGCTACAGACACCATCATGGCGGCAGCACGGATCACATTGTTCAGATCATAATAGTCTTTCATCTCCGACCAGCTTGAAACCTGATACGGATGTTCGGTAGGACGGGCACAGAATACAGATTCATGAGTTCCCTGCTGCGTATTTGCATCCGGACAGTTATAGATGGAATTGCTCAACAGTATCCAAGCGTCCTGCACCGTGGGATTGCTCTTTCCGTAACGGGCAACCGTATACTCCCTCAACCACTGATCCTTGTCGAAACGCTGCGGACGCCAAGGCAGTTCCGTCAACAGTTCGAACATGACCGGGTTGTTTTCGCTCCCCTCCATCGTCATGCCGACTCCTTTCAGCGTTTTACCGAACGGACTTTCCTTCGCCTTATAGAACTCGTCGATCACGTGCTTCATCTTCCCGTGTAATCCAACGTTCCCACCATAGTTCAGCAACATACAATAAATCCAGTCATGCTGTCCGAACCCGTCCTTCCGGTACCAAGTAGATGCAGGATCTCCCCACTGCGGACGGCTTTCCGCGAACAGATCCAACACGATCAGATCTCCTGCCTCCAAATTTCCGATCATCTGCGGACGCGGGTTCGCCTGCCATGCCTGAGCCACCCAGACGGCTTTCGGATTATTCTTCTTCATTGCCTGCATAATGGCCTTTCCAGCTGCATCCAGATCCACGCCAGCCACACTTCCGCCTTCATGGAACGGGTCCATACTGTAATAGTCCGCTTTGCCGTACAGCTTGTTCATCTCCTTATAATATAAGGAAGCGATCTCCTCGAAACGCGGATCTGTCGGTTGCAAAAATGCCGGACGGCGATATCCGTTCCATAATCCCGGATCAGAGACATTCAAACCTAACTTCTCTTTTGCATTATGAGGAACCATACCGGAGTATCCGGGGAATACCGGTTCGATGCTTATACCAACTATCCGGATTCGGGCCGCCCCAACCTTCCAAGTTGTTCATCAACCACCAAGCCTGGAAACCGGGACCGGCTACAAAATCGTTGATTTCTTCCTTCGTATAGCCTAACTTGCTCAGCACATTGTACCAAACGCCATCCGCCCCGACCATCGCCAACGGCAAGTTAATGCCATGCAACGCCATCCAGTCGATCTCTTTCTCCCAACGCGTCCAATCCCAAAAGGCCATCGTATAAGAGAAGGTACAATAGTTGAAGTCATAGCGGTATTTCATATCCGTCTCATGACGTTCCTTCTGCTTCACTGCCGGCAATACCTCCGGCAATTCGGCCTGCATGCCATTCCAGGAAAGATGAATTCCGACATGATATTTCAGATACCAGTTCAGCCCGGTCGCGATACTCACATAATTATTACCCCGGATCACGACCTTGTCACCTTTCTGGTCGAGTTCGAAAAAATCGACAGGAGATTTCACCTGTTCAATCATAAATTTACGCGACGCACCTTTGTCGATACGTTCCAGCAACCCTTCGATAGGGGAAGCCGCTTTTACGGCAAGCGCAACCAGCAACATGCCGAGGATATGGATGATTTTCATTTGACAGAGATTTTATTCATTAAGATATTGACGCCATACTTTCCGTCAGGAGACACCCACCACTGCGTATCGCCGTTTGCACAACGGATCGCAAAACGATTGTCATACTGCAAACGGGCGGAGCCGTCGGGAATCCATAGGCCGAGGCTGTACATTCCCTTTGCCAGACCGAGCGAAATCTGCAAGTCGGTAGAAATCGTATGCAGGAGCGGAGTGCAGGAGCTGTCGCCCGTTTCATACGGTTGCCAGTCATTCACATTCGCATCCGTCAAGGCGACATGGCAAACCTTACCGGACTCGTCAATCAAGACCAGATAGACAGGATGTTCATTAAACAAAGTCGAGAAACCGCGGTTTATCAAAGATATTTCGACAGGATTAGCCTGTCCGGCAAGCAAAACCGCCGGAGCCGTCATCTCCTGCAACTCGATACGGTAACCGAGATGGTCCCGGATATAATCGAATACATTCCGTTCCGCTACAGAGCCATCTTTCCTGATGAAATACCCATCCGACACCGGCATCTTGTTCTCCCGCAGGAATTCTGTGGAAACAGGAGTTTCCTTCCAGTACATCATCGAATACTTATCTTTCGTATTCTTTTCCTTATAGTTATGAATCACGCTAAGAGAAGTGAAATGTTGCAGGAACAGGCGGCGTGCCGTTTGCAATCCATCAATGATCCACCCGGCTTCAGGATTATCGGGGTCCTCATTCATGCTCCAGGTTCCCCAAGGTAATTCTCCGTCGACCGGAAAACAAGGAGACTCACGCACAATCTGCTCATAAGCAGGCGTACCTTCTGACATTCCGCCATCCCACTGATGCTTTTTGATCACAATAAAGTCGTCATGGAAAGAAATCCGTTTATAATCATCAGAAGCCGTATCCAGCAGGTTCTTATATTCGGGAACCCGTATCTGGACAGCCCGTCCTTCCGGTGTCATCCGGCAGATATGTTGCAAAATAGTCCGTTTCGTATCGTCCGACTTTTCGAGACCATGAAAAGAACTGTGCCATTCTCCCCAAGCACCGATCATGCCAGCCTGTACAACCTGAATCACATCCTTATTCTCTTCAAGGAAAGGCTTGAGCTGTTCCGTATGGCGAATGATGTCTTCCAATGTAGGACCAGTAGCCGCCCGCCCCAAAAACTGGGTTTCATAAGCAAAACGGAGGACCGCTTTCTTGCCTAAGGACCTTAATTTGTCAAAGAAAATACCCATTGTCCGAAAATCCTCTCCTGTCAACTCTTTTCCGACTGCTCCCGTCAAATAGAAGTAGGTCTGAACCAGTGATACGCTATCGGAAGCATAGAGTTCGGACTGTTCTTCCAGATAAGAAGTGATATCAGGATATTCTTCGGGAGCCCAGACATAGTTCTTTTCCGTTACATCCAGTGCCACTTCAAGTCGGAATCCTCTTTCGGGGTTATACAGCCCTTCCATTCCAGCCGGATCATCCGCATAAATACCCCGGAAAGTACGATGCTGCACCCCGGAATCGCAAGAGGTGAAAAATCCAAGCATCAATGCGGAAACCAGCATAAAGGTCGCAATGTTTTTCATATCAATCGTTTTTAGTTGTTGTTATAATCAATGTAGCCTCCTGCCCTTTCAGCAAGCCATCCGGCAGACCGGTAATCTTCCCATTCACGATAACTGTTCCGGCATCCTGAACCAAGCGCAAAGCTTTATCATCCAACGGTTCCCATTCCACAAACTGCTGTGTTACCGTCCCGTCGTTATAATGCACATTTACAAACGAAGGCGTGTATAACAACTCGCGTGTCACATGTCCGTCAATATCGCGCAAGGTAGCTTTTCCTTCGGATACCTGCAAGCGTGCCGGCTCGATAGAAGTGATGCGTAACTCATTTTCCGGTACTGCCTGACAGCCTTCGGGTATCTTCTTGTACATGCGGATATAGTCGATATCGAAACTCTTCGGATACGGGACGGAAGGATCGTAAGTCCCTGTCCAGCCGTTCTTCGCTTTCCGATTGTCATAGAAAGAGATAATCTGAACCAGCGGATAAGTGATCGTCGCCTTATGCGTCATCACCTGTATGCCATCCACATACACAGTCACACCTTCCGGTGTCCAGTCGAAGCCATATACATGAAACTCTTCCGCCAATTTCTTATTGGCGAACCAAGGATGTTCCGTGTGATACTGGATCGTCGAGTCTTTCCAGCTGTGTACGGTAGACCAGATACGATTGACATCAGTCCCCAATATTTCAAAGATATCGATCTCGCAACTTTGGTTCGGATCATCTTCAAACCCGATCAACCACCAGGCACAATGCACCCCGCCCCCAGCTTGCATCTTGGCACGCATTTCATAATAGCCATACTGGTTTATTTGTGTAGCTTCCGTCTTGATCGAATGAAGGGCTTTCCTTTTCGGATCATAGTGATGCATACCGGTGCGGCTGGCACTCATAAAACCTGATATATACATTCCCTTATCAAACTCATTTTTTGAATCCCGGTCGATCGTCAACCGGACCACCCCGTCTTTCATCTCATACGTCGGTGTACAGACAGTCCGGTCTTTCGGCCAAGAAGGCAGATACTCAGGAATCCATTTCGTCCGGTCGATCTCTTTCCCTTCAAACTCATCGTGAAAGATCAAACGGTAACCTTCTTTTTCCAATGGGCTGGCGGGATAATCCTGTGCCTGTATGTTCTGTAAGCTGGACTGCAAAAGGAAACAGGCAAGAAGTGTACTGAATAGATATTTATTGCTCATGATATTTATTTATTAACGGAGAGAAAAAAGGCCGCAAATGAAGCGGCCCTTTCTCAATTAAATATAGACTCTAAAAGAATCGGATCAATAACCTGGATTCTGAACGATTTTGCCCTTACCTTCGTTGATTACAGCTTGAGGCAACGGGAATAAAACAAACTCATCTTTAGTCGTCGTACAACCACGGTCTCTTGCATTCTGGATAAACTGTCCGTGACGGATCAGGTCGGAACGGCGGACACCTTCGAACCAAAGCTCATGCCCTCTTTCATCCAATACTTTCTGCAAGAAATCGTCTACTCCTTTTACATCACCCATTGTATATGGATTCAGCTTGGCACGTACACGAACCTGATTCAACAGGTCCAGTGCTTCGGAAGTTACGGCATTTCCTTTACGAACAATTGCTTCAGAAAGCAAAGTCAGGACGTCTGCGTAACGGTAAACAACCAAGTCGATCTGGCTGCCGTCTCCTGTAGATTCGGGGTCTTCACCATATTTTACAGGTACAGCTCCAGAATAAAGGTTACCATGTTTGGCGATATCAGACTCTTCATTAAACAATACACCATCAGTACCTACATATTCGCCAACCAAAACAGACAGACGGTCATCACCTTCCTCAAAAGTACGGTAGAAAGGCCAAGGGACTTTATAACCATCCCATTTCTGGATAGAAGCATTCTTAGTCGGGTAGTTTCCCGGTAAAGCATGGTCATGCCACAACTGAAGATTTGTACCTCTTTCTTCCGTACAAGCAAAGATAATTTCCTTGTTCCCTTCATTTTCAAGCGTAAAGATATCTGCATATCTGTCCATCAATCCATAACCGTATTCGGCTTTCAACAATTCACGGCCACATTCTTCCGCTTTCGCCCAATTCTTCTCATGCATGTAATACTTCATTAGAATCGTATACGCCAAACCTTTATCAAAGCGTCCGAACTGTGTCGTACGGGTAGGCAAGCCTTTCAATGATTCAGTCAATTCCGTTTCAATGAAATTTGTCATCTCTTCTTGAGTCGCACGCGGCTCAATTACTTCATCCAACGGATTCTTCAAATCTTCCAGTGTCGGAATTGGAATAGGCCCATAGAAATCATACAATAAAAATGCCAGCCAACCACGGCCTAAATGAGTTTCAGCCATCAGTAAAGCCTTCTTCTCGTCACTCATTTCTACATTTGAGATACGATCCAATGTCAATGTCATTGTACCCAAATATTTGGCATAATCCGTATAATTGAGAGTCGTATAAGAATGATTCGGAGTCCAGTTATGAGTTGTCAGCGGAATCCAGCTATCATTCACCCAACAACAAACAGCAATATCGGTTGACATATCACCAATAACCTGAAAACTGTGAGCCGTACTGAATACACCGCTATACTCCGCACTACGGAAAGGAGCATAAACACCTCCCACAACAAGCGCCTCCGCATCCTTTTCATTCGTCGGGAAAAAATCCGGATTGATCGCATCATATCTTTCCGAATCCAAATTAGTACATGAGGCCAATGCGCAACAGCACATTACTGTATATAATAATTTCTTCATGACTTTATCTTTATTTTTAACTGTTTATACTATTAGAATGTAATATCCAAACCGAAGCTGTAAGTACGAACATTCGGGTAAGCCCATTGCAACTGAGATGGAGCACTTTCTGAACTTGAAATGTCAGTTTCCGGGTCAAGACCTGTATACGGAGTGATTGTAAACGGATTGTTCACGTCGAAATACACACGTACGTTAGACAGAATATGTTTGCTGGTCTTAATAGGAATATTATAACCTAAAGTAATGTTACGACAACGGATGAACCAAGTCTTTTCATAATAATAGTCACCGACTCCATAGGCACTTTCAGTCTGGAAATATCCGGGTAACGTACCGTTCGGATTGCTGGAGGACCAAAGATCCGATATTGAAGTAGGCTGATTATAACCACGGCGCAAGTCATTAACGTTATTACTCAACCATTGTTTCTTATAACTTCCGGCAGAAAGCTTATCAAACTGTCCATAGAAATAAACATTGAGATCAAAGTTTTTCCAACGCAAAGTATTATTAAACCCAAATAAATATCCAGGGTCAGCAGATCCGTAAATCACTTTATCTGCATCATCCAACTTACCATCAGGCTTTCCGGTCTTCATCGGAATGCCATGCTTATCAACTTTAATGGAACCATCGGATTCATAAACATATCCGTCAATATCTTTGATCTTCACCTGTCCGGGTAATGCACCAGGCATATGGTCGATCGTTTCACCTACTTGAACCAAACCATCTGACAAATAACCGGAATAGTAACGCATCCATCCGTTATACTCATCATAAGCATTCGGTTTCCATTTCGGATCACGTTCTTTCCACTTGTCACGATAGAGAGAGAATGTCAAGTCTGATGTCCATTCAAAATCCTTATTACGGATATTAGTCGTATTGATCGTCAATTCAAAACCCTGGCTCTGAGTCTTACCCACGTTCGCAATGATTTTATTCACCTCGTTATAAGACAGCAAAGTCTGTTCATTCAACAAATCGGAAACGACTTTATGATAATATTCAGCAGTTACATTGACACGTCCATCTAAGAAACCTAAATCCAAACCAACGTTCCATTCACGGGCTGTTTCCCAAGTCAAAACATTGTTTCCGAGTTGACTCAAATAGACACCATTGATCATGGAATTGCCAAAGATATTATTGTTACCTACTTTATAATAGCTATAAGCTTTATCTCCTACGTTGGAGTTACCTGTTTCACCATAGCTCAAACGTAATTTACCATTAGACAATACATTTCTCAAAGGAGCCAAGAACTCTTCTTCCGTAAACCGCCATCCGGCAGCAACTGAAGGGAAGAACCCCCAACGTTCACCCGAAGCAAAATTTGAAGAACCATCGGCACGCAATGTCGCTGTCAGCAGATAACGGTCTTTAAACGTATAGTTCAAACGACCGAAGAATGAAGCCATACGAGATTTGATCGCACTCGATCCTACAGTCGGACGTTTTGCATTACCCGCGCCCAAGTTGTTATACAAGAAACCGTCTGTAATGAAGTCATTGCTTTTTCCTGAAAACATTTCATATGTAAACAACTGATAAGAATGACCAACCAAAGCGTTGAAGTTATGGTCGCCTACCTGTTTCGTATAATTAGCAGTCAATTCCATCAAGTAGTCGGAATTATCACCCTGTGCAATAGAGGCCGCACCATTTTCACGTTGTCCATAAAGCGTTGTCGTTGGCAAATATTGTTTCAGTTTCTGATAGTTACGGTCGATACCGAAATTTGCTTTCAACAATAAGCCATCTATCGGGCGAACTTCAAAAAATGCATTTGCCAATAAACGCTCTTGAGTCGTCTTATCTGTAATGTCCAGCAATGAAACAGGATTCGGCAAGAAAGAAGCATCGGAGTTCATCGAATAATTGCCATTCTCATCCCGAATGGGCAAAGCCGGATTAAACTGAGCCGCAGAAACCAAAATTCCGGCATTCTCATTCTGGCCACTACCTAAAGGCACGTTGTCATATTCATTACGTGTCGCCGTCAAATTAATCCCCATCTTTACATATTTGCTCAACTTCTGGTCCAAATTGGCACGAAGAGAGTATCTTGTCATTCCATTATTTTTAATCACACCATCCTGATTAAAATAGTTTCCAGAAACCAAGTACTTCGTATTATCGTTACCTCCTGTTATAGATAAGTTATGAGAAGTCTGAAAACCTAAACGGGATATTTCATCAAACCAATTCGTATTATTAGCCGGATTGGCAATCTGAGCATCTGTATAAGGCAATGTCAAAGCCGGCAGGGAAGGGTCTGTCGCCTCTTTTCCTCCATAAATGCCAACACCGTTCGTACGCATCCATTGTTCACGAGTATAATCGTTTGTTGCCCGCATAAAACCGGAAGCGTCCAACATCTCGTAAGATTTGGCTATCTGCTGTACAGAAGCCGATCCGGAATACTGTACCTTAGCCGCCCCGCTCTTACCTCGTTTTGTCGTCACGATGATCACACCGTTACCGGCACGAGCACCATAAATAGCTGTCGAACTTGCATCTTTCAGCACTTCAATAGATTCAATATCGTTTGGATTGATAGAAGCCAGGATATTATCTTTATTACCTCCTGAATATTGATTACCACTATCCAATGAACCCGGAGAATTCACAGGAAAACCATCAATAATGATCAACGGGTCATTCCCCGCCTTATCAGAAGAAGCGGCACCGCGAATACGGAAAGTTGATTGTCCACCCGGCTGGGCACTAATCGTGCTGACCTGCAAACCGGCAGCCTTACCAGCCAAAGCATGACTAACTGTAGACACTGTTGCCACAGGAGTGTCATCCATCTTGACAGATGCAACTGCACCTGTCATATCCTTCTTCTTCATCGTACCGTAACCGACAACCACCACTTCTTCCAAAGCCTGTGTATCTTCTTTCAACAGAACGTTGATCACATTCTGATTCTTCACAACAATGTCCTGAGGAATGTATCCGATAAAGGAAATCTGCAAAGTCGCGTTAGCCGGAACTTCGATGGAAAAGTTTCCATCCATGTCGGTAGTAGTACCGTTAGTCGTACCTTTCTGGATAACGTTTGCACCGGCGACAGGGCCGAATGCATCGCTTACAGTACCGGTCACCTTACGATTCTGCTGCGTGGCGGCGGTAGAAGCCGGAGCTGCCTCGGAAGTCAGGACAATGTGACGATCCTTGATAGTGTATTTCAAACCTGTTTTAGCTGCAATAGCATCCAACACAGTCTGAATATTAGCATTCTTTTCATTGATAGAGATCTTTTCGTTCTTGTTGATCTCTTCCAGATTATAGAAAAACAGGAACTCGGACTGCTTTTCGATCTGTTTCAACACTTTTTCTAAAGTTTCATTCTTAGCTGAAACATTTAGAGTAGCAGTTTGCGCATAGGTGGAAGCAACCACGCTTGACAGACAAACAGCCAACATTAACACGGTTAATTTCATGATTTTTATAGTTCTTTTCAGGTTAAGAGAAACAACTATACGTTGATTATTCATACTTTTGAATGTTTTTAAGATTAAACATGATCCCACGGCAATGGGAGTTTAATTGTTCACACTTTTAGAAGAGAAGATCCGGCAAGATTTTCTCTTCTTTTTGGTTTAAGACTAACTGGTGTTCATATTTCCTACTAAGATTAGCAATTTGTTTTTATTTAGATTTCTGATATTGTCACGTGATGATCGTCGATCTTATACCGGACCGGGATTGACAGATGGATAATCTCCATGATGTCTTTGATACTCTGCCCCCGATAGAAAGTCCCGGTAAATGTCCGGCGCTTCAGTGCTTCCGACTTAACAGTGAACTGCACGCCGTAAACATGGCTCAACCGATACAGAATAGCTTCAAGACTTTGTTCGGGGAAATAATAATATCCGGTTGTCCACGAAACAAACCGGTTGGCGTCGACCTGTTGCAGGAGGGCTGATCGCGTTCTTTTGTTATAGACAAACTGTTCGTTCGGCTTTAAGACCGTAGGATGTAACAGGTTCTGCGTGGTCAGCAGGACAGAACCTTCCAGCAGTGTCGTAGTCAGGAGCGAATCGGTCGGATAAGCGGAAACGTTGAACTTCGTCCCGAGTGCTTCGATAGATTGTTCTTTGGTCTTGACAATAAATGGCTTATCTTTATCTTTGGCTACTTCAAAATAGGCTTCCCCTTCCAGTTGCACGATACGTTCGGACTTACCATAACGGGAATCATAAGAGAAAGAAGTCCGGGTTCCGAGACTGACGCGGGTTCCGTCCGGCAAAACAACAACATCCGCTTCAAGCCCGTCTCCACCGACATAACTGGTAATCCGGTCGTCATATTCCCTCGAAGAAAAGATAAACACAGTAGAAGTAATGGCTGCGGCAAACATTGCCACAGCCGCATAAGTACTTATGCGGGTCAATAAGGAATATCTTTTACGCTGGCGGGACTTTCTCTTATCGAGAAGGCGAAGCCAGCTATCGTGTATTTCAGAAGCACCACGGGAAGGAGCGCAGGCTTCATAAAGTGCTTTGGTCTCGAAAAACAATTTTTTGTTGTCTGCACTTTCATTCACCCAGGCATAAAAATCGTCCAAAGACCGACCTTGCAGCCGTCCTTGCAAATACCCGATGATTAATTCCGAATGTTCGTTTTCCATTTTCACTTAATTATTAGATGTAGATACAAAGTCGACACATGGTTAACTTGGTTCTTACATATACACAACGAACGGGAAAGAAAAAATACTCACAAGAAAAACAATTTTTTTCGTCATAATCCGGGAATTGCCTTCACCATGTGTGTCTCGTCCTAATTTGGGTTGACTGTGTATTAAAAAATCCTGTTATAGGTGGTCTATAAAAGTAAAAAAACAGACAAACCAGTAAATGAGTTGGGGGGACGAAAAGTATCATAGAGTGGCAACTGCCATACTTTTATCGTCAGACTATAAAGTCATAGAGCTTTTGACCTACGTCGAATACCTTTTTGACTAAGGTCGAAAAGGCTTTTGACACTAGGCAAAAAGGCTTTCGACTTAGGCCAAAAATACAAGGAGCTATAATACAGGCCTTAATATTTTGTATATTAGGACATTAAAAAGCTTCTATAATTCCTTTATTTTTTCACTTAAGAGATTGTTTTGATTCTTTCGTCTCATGAATTAAGATGGCTTTGGTCAAATTCGTCACTCCAATGAGTGAAAGCAGATCTTTAAGGTGAAGGCAGTCCAGATGCTTGCCTTCACTTTTTTACACATTGATTTTCAACGTATAGCAAGACAGGGTGAAGCCAACGCGCAAATTCTTTATAAAAGAAATATCAGTAGGAACAGATTCGAACAGTTCTTACGCAGATAAAGGAGGGAACGATAAAGCTGGTTCTCGACCGTACGGACAGAGAGATCCAGACGTTCTGCTATTTCGGCCGCTTTCAGACCTTCGAGATAGGACATACGGAAGATTTGCTGGCTTCTTTCAGGCAGTTCGGCAATCTTTTTCATCAGCAGATCGAGCAAATCCTTTCGCATGAAAAGTTCGTCGGATGCCTCAAAGAAGTCAAGCTCTTCCAATTTTAACTGAAGGGCGCGATGATCGATGATCTCCTGCTCCATATTTATCCGGCGAAGATAATCCAGGCAGGCATTCCGGACGGAGACATAAAGCACCCGTTTCAGGTCATTCTCCGGAAGGCGGAACACCTGCTTGTCCCACAACTTCAGAAATACATCGTGGACAATATCTTCGGCAAAGAAACCGGAAACGAACTTCTCCGCAAAGCGCATCAACATCGGGGCATACTCCGTATAAATATGCCGGTATTGATCTATGTCCAAAGATGTATTCCCCATATTTGCAAATATAGAAAAAAATCTAATTATTCATTAACAAACACTTCATGTACACCCGGTTCATCGAATTTTATCGGTTCGACCTTTCCGGTGACAGCATTCATACATTGAACTACATCGTTTCCGGTAGTCTGGACCTTGACCACCCAGCCGTTCTCTTTCTTGCAGACAGACAAGATATCCGTCGTATTGGAAGCCGGCATGACAGCCAAGCCGTCAGCGCAATGGATGGTTTCAATATGATAACGGCGCACAACAACCGGAAACTTTTTACCTTTATAGATAAAGGTGGCCGGACGCTGGTCTTGGTCGCTCGCCCAATCGGTATTCAACAGATAGATCGTACGGCGGTCCGAATGATCCCAAACCGTGAAACCGACTGAAGGAGCCGCCTCCATCCAGCCTTTGCAGGTTTCCTCACCGGCAGCCTTGGCAGCAATTTCTTTCATGGCTTCCACATAATCAGCTTTCAACATCGTTTCGGCTGGATAGGCTTTCTGGGGGAAATAGATGATTTTTCCCGAACCGCAGGCGATCTCCGTCTTAGTGGTCAGTTGCCGGTAATTTTCTCCCAACATCTCACGGATAACCGCATCGTCGGCAGGGAAACGGACCGGCTGGTCGGGCTGCAACTCTTCGTTCAGATGGGCCGCCGTGAGCAAAAGCGTTCCGCCCTTGAATACAAAATCGCGGATACGCAGGAAGTCATTCGCGTCGTAACTGTTCCATCCGAGGAAGATCATCGCCTTATATCGGTCCATCACGTCTTGCGGTGCTTCGACAGGCAGCAAGTCAACCGTACCGTAAGGGGTGGAAGTAAACCAACCTTCCGGCCCGCAGCCATCCACGATATTGTCCGGATAGAAGACATTCAGCAGATCGAAACTCTCGCATGCCTTATTGAACTTCCATTTATCACCCTTCTGCGACCACAGGCTGCCACGACCGAACGACTTCCAGGCGTCGTTACGCCCCTGGATCACGGCAATATTGCTTCTCAAGTCGCCACGGCGGGAATGCGTTTCCACGAAATCGAGCATCTGATGCTGGGCAAACAGATGTTCCTTGCCGGAAACGGAATAACGGTCGTTCATATATTCGTCCGTCCACAAGGCCTCTTCCGTATTCATATGGGAAGAACCGTGCATATAAGCAACGGCCAGCGACATATACAGGCGCAGGGAGTGTTTCGGATCGGTAAACGGCCCTGAGCCCCATTGCATGGCATGAAGCGTCCCGTAAAGCGGACGGCTGTAGGCGCGGGATGCACCACGCAGGGAAGAGAGTATGATTTCTTCCGGCCCGTACATCTGTTCGGCTCCCAGCCAGTCGTAACCGGCTTGATACAAATAACGGAACAGCGTGGACGGTCCCGTATGGCGCGTGCTCGGACCTTTGGAATAGCGGAAATTGGCAACGAGCTTGCGGGCGCCGTCGGCCATGTCCGTCACCCCTTCCGGATCATAATGGATAAAGACACCGTGGTCGGTATAAATCGGACGATGTTTGGCAAAGATTCCGCCATAAGGACGGTTGCGTGCCGCCATATCGGAGAATACTCCCTGGTACTGGAAATGCTGCCAGTAATAGTAGCCGCCGTCATTCTCATGCGCCTGCTTGCCACGGAACATCGGGGTAGCCAATGTTTCCAAAGAAGGATTGATCCGGCTGCCTGCCAGCGTACGTCCTTCGACTTGCCAGGCGTACGGGATCTTCAACTGGTCCAGCAACCGGGTGTAATGGCCGATGACGGCAGGATCAGCTACTCGGAAACCGCTCCACTGGTAGGAAGGACGGAACTGATACCAGTTACCGATCCGGTTGGAAACATACCATTTGAAGAAATAATCATACGGCGTATATTGCTTGTCGATATAGATTTCGTCACCGGACGAAAGATAGATCTGCTCTGCCTCCTTGTCGATCACCTGGCGGATTTGCGCCTGTTCCGTACGGCTGCCGTCGTCAAACACCAGCGGGATGGCGTGACCGACCTCGCCTGCACGCATTTCCACGACATGTAGGCCGGGGATTTCAAACAGGCATTCCTGCTCGGCAGGCGTGGCAGCACCGTTTACCTTTATTTTGAGGCTGACATTCGGCTTATTCGTCTCCACCAATATACCGAAAGAGGCGTTTTTGGCAACATATTCAGGAACGGAAACGACTTCAAAATCGCGTGCGGTCTCTTCGATGATCTCCAGGCCGCGCAGTTCATACGGATAAGCAGCGCGATGCGGCTCTTTCCGGAGCGTCAGCTTCATCTCTCCACTGCCATGCAAGGAAGACGGAAGCGGGATATAGAAGTCCGCCACATTGGAAGCGCGGTCGAAGATGTTTCCTTCGAAAAGCGTCTCCCCGTTAAATTCGAGCTTCCACATCGGCCAGCTGCGGGTTGAGAGGTTACAGCCGATCCAGTAGTTGTAGTTGTCCGGTTTTTGGGCAAACTTGGTGAACGGTATGGAGCAAACCGCTTTCTTGTTTTGTATCAGGCGCGGAGCTTCCACCCAACATTCGCCGCTGAAATGCGTCCCGCCGATACGCAGGAAAGCACAAGCCACATTTTCCGGCAATGTGAATGTCTCAGACACCGTCTGATATTTTCCCGTACCTTCCGGGACCGGCATGTAAAGCACGGTATCCGGCTTGTCATAGATATCGTCAGCCGCCCGTCCCAGTTTCCGGTAGAACAATTCGATCTCGACTCCGAAATCACCATTCCCGGAAACAGTCAACCCCTGTTTCTTCACGACCGGCAGCGTTACCGTCAGTTCACCCGGCTTCAGCAACTTACCGGAAATGCGGTAATAGGCATGGCGCTCGAAATTATCATCTTCGCCTTTGAAATAAAGCGAATAACGGTCCTTTTTACGGATCACCGAATCCAAGTTGTCGTCAATATAAAACTCGGACCGGCGGAACATTTCTTCACCTCTGTTCTGAAAAGGAGCAGGCATCTTTACTCCTCCGATCACACGTAAGAATTTTCGCGTCGGGATTCCGGATTGTCCGAAGGTAACGGTTTCGGAGATACTCTGATCGGGTTGGAGCAGATGTGTTTTTTCACTTCCTGCGGGAGTAAAGACGACCGTTCTTGTCTCTTTCCAGGAAGATGCAGCGTATGCCTGAAGTACGGCAAAGACGATCAGGCATAGGGAGATACATGTTTTTTTCATATAAACTTAATACAAATGTTTTTCGTTCAAATCACTTTCCAAATGTACGATTTATTTCCGTATTATTATTACTCGCAGTTTTTATGTACTTTTGTAGATATAATTATAAGTACCTAAGACTGAAAAGATGATTGTTGTAAGAGACACGGAGACATTGAAAGGGAAAAGGCTGGTAGCCACTATCGGCTTTTTCGACGGAGTTCATCTGGGACATCGTTTTCTGATTCACGAACTGAAGCAGGTGGCCGAAGCCGCCGGATTGCCTTCCGCCGTCATCACGTTTCCCGAACATCCCCGTGCTGTCCTGCATGCCGACTATCAGCCGAAGTTGCTCAATTCGTTCGAAGAGAAATTGAAACATTTGGCTTCCACCGGGATCGACTATTGTATCGTGCTGGACTTCACCCTCGAACTATCCCGCCTGACGGCAAAAGAGTTTATCACTACCGTATTGGCAGACCGGTTGCATGTGGACACGTTGCTGATCGGCTACGACCACCGTTTCGGGCATAACCGCGAGGATGGCTTCGAGCAGTATGTAACCTATGGCGAAACTTGCGGCATCCGGGTTATCAAGGCTTCGCAATACAGCGAAGGAGAGGCGGCCGTCAGTTCTTCCGAAATACGGAAACTCCTTGCGGAATGCCGGGTGGAGGAGGCGGCTCATCTGCTGACTTATCCTTACGGGCTGAGGGGAAGTATCGTCAGCGGTTATAAGGTCGGCCGGAAATTAGGTTTCCCGACCGCCAATATCCAAGTGGACGAGCCTTTCAAGATCATTCCGGGCATCGGCGTATATGCCGTTCGGGTATATCTGAACGGACAGCGTTACAAGGGAATGCTGTACATCGGTAACCGCCCGACCCTGGACAACGGGGACAACATCACGCTGGAAGTAAACATCCTCAACTTCTCAGGCGACATCTACAATAACGAAATAACAGTCACGTTCATACAACACGTACGAGGCGACATCAAATTCGACACCCTCGACCAGCTGATCGACCAACTGAAAAAAGACAGGGAGACGGTGGATAGAATATTAACGGAATAAAACATAATCATGTACTACGACGCAATAGACCTATTAAAAGGGATGATTTCACGTCCTTCTTTCAGCAGGGAGGAGGGAGAAACGGCTGATTTTCTCAAGCAGAGCTGGGAAAAAGCAGGGTATAAGGTGAACCGCAAAGGGAATAATCTGTGGCTGATCGCTCCCGGTTTTGATCTGGACAAACCAACTCTGCTGCTCAACTCCCATATCGACACTGTCAAACCGGCTTCGGGCTGGACGAAAGATCCGTTCAATCCGGAGGAGACGGAAGACGAGCGTCTGTACGGCCTTGGCAGCAATGATGCCGGCGCGAGCGTAGTCTCTCTTTATGAAGCATTCAGGGTGTTATCAGGGAAGGAACAACCCTACAACCTGATCTTCCTAGCTTCATGCGAAGAAGAAGTTTCCGGCAAGAACGGACTGGAAAGCGCTCTTGCCGACCTTCCCCCCATCGCATTCGCCGTTGTCGGCGAACCGACCGGCATGCAACCTGCCGTAGCTGAAAAGGGGCTGATGGTACTGGACTGTGTCAGCACCGGCAAGGCAGGACACGCCGCCCGGAACGAGGGGATCAATGCGATCACGCTTGCGATGAAAGACATCGAATGGTTCAACACCTATCAGTTCCCGGAAAAAAGCGATTTCCTCGGACCGGTGAAAATGAGCGTCACGATTATCCACGCCGGGACACAGCACAATGTCGTTCCGGACCGCTGCGAATTCACCGTCGATATCCGGACAAACGAATTCTATCCCAACGAAAAACTGTTCGAACTGATCAAATCGCAGGTCGGCTGCGAAATAAAAGCCCGCAGCTTCCGCCTCAACTCCACCCGTACAGATTTGCAACATCCGTTCGTACGCCGTGCCGTCATGATGGGAAAAGAGCCTTTCGGTTCGCCTACTTTGAGCGACCAGGCCCTCATGCACTTCCCTTCCGTGAAGATCGGACCGGGAAACTCCGCCCGTTCCCATGCAGCCGACGAATATATCGGCCTGATGGAGATACGGGAAGCAATCGATATGTATATCAAGCTGCTCGACCAATTGACGATTGACAATTGAAAAAGAGCAAGATCACTCTACCGCATCCTCTCTTTCTTCAAACTTTCAATTAATATGAGGGACCTCTTCACAACCATCGGCACACGTTACCTAATCGCCATCCTGAACCTGGCACTGATCTTTGTCAATGCCAAGGTATTGGGTGTCGAAGGAGTCGGACTGGTCGGGCTGATTCTGGCGATAGTAGGAATCGCCACCATGTTCTGCGGAATATTGGCGGGAAATACGATCGTCTATTTCATGAACCGCTATTCCATGCAAGCCGTATTTTTGCCTTCCTACTGCTGGACACCCGTCGGAGCAGGCATCGCTTGCGGCAGCATGGCCATCCTCGGAGTGCTTCCCGAAGGGCACGCTCTTGATATTTATATTCTTTCCACCCTGACCTCCCTCGTTGCCGCAAACTCCCGTTTCCTGTTGGGAAAGAATCAGATTTTCGGGTTCAACCTGACCTTTGTCTTGCAAGGAGGATTACTATTTTTTGTCTTATTATTCCTTTATTACGGATTGAAGATACAGAACGTAACCGCTTACCTGTGGGGAATGTATTTCACAAACGGCATCGCGTTTCTCGTCAGCCTTTTCCTACTCCTGCCGTTTCTGAACAAAAAAGAGGCAGATCCCCGGAAGGGACGCTCCCAATACGCTCTTTTGAAAGAGATGTTTGCTTACGGGCTTTGGGGAAGTGCGGACAATATTGCCGAGATCCTGACTACCCGCCTCAACTATTTCCTGATCCAACGGTTTGCCGGGTTGGGAAGCGTCGGACTGCTGGATGCGGGAACCAAGATTTCCGAGAGCGTCTGGCATATCAATCGCAGCATCGGCTTTATCACATACAGCCGCGTTGCCCGGACACATAAACCCGGCGAGCAAAAACAAATCACGCTCCGGTTCTTCAAACTAACTTTTTGTGCCATCACACTTGCGACCGGCTGCATTCTTCTGATACCGGAATGGATCTATACGGATTATCTGTTCAGTGCCGAGTTCGCAGGGATGCACAACGTCATAACAGGGTTGTCGGCCGGAATCATAGCACTGGCCTGCAACAGCATACTATGCCAATATTTTACCGGAAGCGGCAAAATACGTTACAGCACGGGCAGTTCTTTTGTCGGTTTGATAAGCCTGCTTGTTTCGGGCTACCTGCTGATCCCGCACTACGGAGTGTTCGGATCGGCCATCAGTTCCAGTATCGCATTCAGCACCATGCTGGCATTCTCCATGATTATTTTCTGCAGGAAAACAGGAACTCGCCCAAAGGACTTTCTGATCAATAAAGAGGATGTGAGGTTCGCACTCCGGAAACTCCGGTTGACACATGACGACGATCAGCCCTGACACACCTGCTACATCCGTCGTGACGCGCCCCCGGTCAGCCTCAATGCGCCTTTTCGTCAATCCAGCCACGGAGCCGGATTCAGTTTCGTCTTTTCTTTCCAAAGCTGGAAATGAAGGATTGTGGCATTGCCGTCCTCTGTATCGGTAAAGATCTTTCCGATCGCCTGGCGGGTACTCACCTTATCGCCTGCCTTCACATAGACCTGGCTCAAGTTGCTATATACCGTCAAATAGTTACCGTGGCGGACAATGACCGAATTGTTATATCCCGGAACAACGAACACACGCGTCACCTCACCATTGAACACGGCGCGGGCATCCGTACCCGGAGCGGTCTGGATGTCTATACCGCTGTTATTCGTACGGACATACTTCAATTCCTGGTGCTGCTGTTCGCCGAAGGCAGCGACAATCGTATGGCGGCCGGACACAGGATAAGGCAAACGCCCCTTATTGCTTGCAAAATCATCGGATAAGCGCTTCTCGGCCTTTGTCATGGCATACCCGCCTTTGGTGTCGGCGACACGTTCTTCGCGGACCGGATCCGCCTCCGGTTTTGTTTCAGGGACTTTCTTTCCTGAAGCAGCCGCCTTTTCACGTGCCAAACGGTTCCTTTCAGCGCGGGCCGCCCGTTCGCGGGCAGCTTTGGCCTCGGCTTCGGCGCGGGCGATTTCTTCGGCTATCTGCTTTTCGATCTGGCGGTTCAAGGCATCAGCCTGCTGCTTTTTCTTTTTCAGGTCGGCCTGCAACTGTTTCTGTTTCTGGTTTAACTGCTGCACCTCTTCTTTCTGGCTCGATTCCTCGGTCTGGAGCTTACGACTTTCATCCTCCCGCGCACCCAATAAGGCGTTCTTCTCGGCACGTGTCTTTTCCAGTTCTTTCTGCTTGCCGGCAATTTCCTTCTGCTTACCGATAATTTCGGATGCCTGCTTCTTCTGCCAGTCGGCATACTCGCGAAGGTAACGCATACGGCGAAGGGACTGGGCAAAATTGTCGGCGGAAAGGATGAACAACAACTTATCCTGCGAACTGCGGCGTTTGTATATGCTTTGAACCGATTTACCGTAATTCTGCCGTTTATTTTCCAACTCTCTTTCCAGTTGGGAGATGTTCCGGCGGGAAGCGGCTATCTGCTTGTCTATTTCCCCAATCTCCTGGTTCAGGAGGCTGATGACCTGTTTGCGGGAAAGGATCTGTTTGGAGAGCAGGTTCAGCCGGTTCAGCGAGTTACGCGCCGTCTGCCGCGTCTCGTCCAATAGCTGGCTGGTCATCTCGATCTCGGCGGAAACAGAACCGACCGACAGCACGAATATGACGAACCAGAAGTATCTCATCTTACATTTTATTACTACTCAACGATTTGATGATCTGAGACAATGTGATACGTTTATATTTGGCAGGAATGGAAAAATCCATTTTCACCGGGACATCCGTCTGCATGCGGGAGAAATGCAACGTGACTCCTCCTTGCGAAGTGCCATCCTTCATCACCTGCACATCCATTCTCATCGGGAAAGGCTGTCCGTCTACCAAGCGAAAATCAGCATAATCCCATTGCAAGGCGTAACGGTCCGAAGGTTCGGAAATACAGGTTGAGAGAATCTTCTCCTCCCCGTCCGCCATAAAGGTGTACAGCAACCCCATCACGTCTTTTACCTGTATTTCGGCTGCGGGCCCGTCCTGCTTCAGCTTAAAGCGGTTGTACAGCTTCGGGCTGATCCCCTGCTGTCCGGGAAGGAACAGACGGTTGGTGAAAAGTGCCTGCAGATTATAAAAATTGAACTCGATCGGTGTCTGCCCTTTCAGGTTGGCATAATTGTCAGCCACATAGCGCTTGTTCATACGGTCGATCACCTTTACGCTGTCCACACTGATCTCGGCGCGGAAAACCTCGATACCTAAAAAGGGTTGCACGGACAACTGGAAAGCACTGTCTTTTACCATCTTCAGATCCACACGCGAACTCATATTGTTGCCCGGCAAGTTCAAGTCCACGTTCAGGCGTGCAGTCAGGGTTTCATACTTGAACGCCTGCTCCTGCATAAGCGTAAAGAACTCGTTATGCGCTTTCGCCCCGCCCGCTTCGACCGTACCGACTTTCTTGGTCGATTTACAACCTGTGAACGACAGGGCGATAAAAAAGACCAGCGCAAAGGCAAGGCTTATCTTATTCATTCTTGACCTCCTCTTCTATATAGGTTCCCTCTGCGATCTTGCGATCCAGCACATCGCTTTCTTTTCCCATCTCCTTCGCTTTCTTCCATTGTTCAAGCGCCTTTTCCTTATCGCCGCTCATGAAGAGGATATCGCCGTAATGGTCTACCAGCTCGGAGCTTTTGGTCGTATCGTTGGCAAGCGCACTCTCTATGTATATCTTGGCAAGCGTATAGTTTCCCTGTACAAAGAATATCCAGGCATACGTATCGAGATATGTCGAATTGTTCGGTTCCAGTTTGACTGCCAATGCACTCATCCGTTCCGCCTTTTTCAGATCTTTCTTTTCCAGCGAGAGGAAATAGGCGTAATTATTGAGGACGACCACGTTCTTGTCGTTGTACTTCAACGCTTCATCATACGCTTTATAGGCTTCCGGCATATTCTTGATCTGATAGTAGATATCGCCTATCTGTCCGTAAAAATCAGACTTCAACCCTACGTTCGTCTCCGGGATAATCTCCAGGCCTGCCTTGTAGGTATCCAGTGCATCCTGATACTTTTCCTGCTGGAAATAAGCGATCCCAAGATAAAAGTAATACTCCGGTGCATCGGGGAAAAGCTCCTGGCAACGGGTACAGATACGGATCACTTCGGGAATCTCTTCCGACTTCAACGCCAGATTCAAGAGTTGTTGCCAGGCAGCAGCATTCGAAGGTTCCATCTCGGTAATCAGCTGAAACTGGAAACGGGCCTCATCAGTCTTCCCCTGCGCAACCAGCAGACTGCCGTACATCTGTTTCAGATCGGTATCTTCCGGATGCTGTTCCAGTAATGTCTGGAAAAGGGCATTCGCACTCTCGGTCCCCTTCTTCGTCTGCTGCAGTTTGAGAATATAACGGGACAGGATACCGACTTTCGTCTCGACATCCAATTTCTCGTTCACTAATGCATTGCGTATCTGCGTCTCGGCGGCGTCCTTATTACCGACGACTTCATAATAGTTCGCCATAGAGACAATGTAATAGGGACTTTCCGGATCGATTTCGTGTGCTTTCTGATAATATTTCAACGCTTTGACCGTATCATTCTTTTCCAAGTGGAGATCCCCCAAAATGATCTGATAGCGGGATTCCATCGGGAATTTGGCGGCAAGCTTTTCCACCTCTTTGAACGCGTTATCGTTCTGCTCCAACGCATTATACAATTTATATTTCTGCATGGAAAGCGCCTCGCTCATGCCTATAGACGATTCGAGGGCGTCATAAGCATCGATCGCCTTCCCGATTTCACCTTCCTGCGTAAGCGCATCCGCCAAGTAATAGTTCAACTCCGGTTTTCCGGGATAATCTTTTACAAGCTTCTCATACTCGTCCGACGCCTCGCCGAACATACCGAGGTTGCGGCTCATTGTCGCCAACGCCAGCCGGTAGGTAAAATTATCGGAACTGTAAGCCACCGCACGCCGCAACATCTCCAGCGACTTTTCCGGACGGTTCAGCTGGGCATAAAACGAAGAAAGTTCGTATAAGACGGCCGAGGCGGTCGAATCGATCGCCAGACAATGGTTAAAGGCATCATAAGCGGCATCGAATTTTCCGGCTGCCTTCAGGTTCAGCCCTTCATAGAAGAAGTAATCGAACTTCCGCTGATCCCCGGCACTCACTTGATTCGACTTCGACGATATTTCCACCTTCGCCTCCTGATCCTGCGCCCTCAACGATTGCGAACTCCCGATCAGGAATAACAGAAAAGATATCGAGATCAGAGACTTTAGCATCCCTCCCATATTTTTTAATTCTTAATTCTTAATTTTTAATTATTTCCCCGTGTGGCCAAAGCCGCCGGCTCCCCGTTCGGTGTCGTCCAGCACTTCCACCGGCTGCCAGACGACCTGGCTGTGAGCCGTGATCACCATCTGGCAAATACGCTCCCCGTCATTGATGGTAAACGGTTCGGAAGAGAGGTTTATCAGGATTATGCCGATCTCGCCGCGATAGTCCGCATCGATAGTACCCGGCGTGTTCAGCAATGTGATGCCATGCTTCAATGCCAGACCGCTACGGGGGCGCATCTGTGCCTCATAGCCTTCCGGCAACGCGATATATAATCCGGTCGGTATCAGTTTCCGTTCAAGGGGTTTCAACACTACCGGTTCCGCCAGATTTGCACGAATGTCCATTCCTGCCGACAGCGGAGTCGCGTATCCCGGCAGCGGATGGTGTGACTTATTTATGATCTTTACTTCCATAAACTCTTTTATTTCCGGGCAAATTTACATAAATATCCCTGATTACCATCTCCTGGAAGTTCCATTATTCTTTAAATTATACTAAGTACACCTATATGCATCCACACCGGAGTGTTTTGATTCCCTTATGATGCTTTTTCTTCAAAACAAGCAAGAAAAGTACCGAAAACAAGCAGAAATGATCACAGACATCCCCATCTTGCACCTTTCAACATCCGGATGTATGGGGCGGTTACACCCGGATGTTTCTGCTCCGGACACCCGGATGTATGGAAACAAAACATACCAACTAATTGATTAATCTATGCTTATATTGCAAAACAAAGACTATGACTTTCTGTCTCGTCCTGAAATAGGTTGACTTCATAAAAGTCAACAAAGATGAAAAAAGAGAAGTCATTGACTCGTCGCAAGGGTGAACCTTATCCTTTGGAG